>JAJYVM010000462.1 GCA_021792015.1 Bacillota bacterium
CCTGGCGGACTGGGTCGTGACGGAGGCCGGCTTCGGGGCCGACCTCGGCGCCGAGAAGATGTTCAACATCAAGTGCCGCGTCACGGGCCTGCGCCCGCGCGTCGCCGTGGTCGTCGCCACCATCCGTGCCCTGAAGATGCACGGCGGCGTGGGCCGCGTGCGCGCGGGCCGGCCGCTGCCGAAGGAGCTGACCCAGGAGCACCTGCCGGCGCTGAAGAAGGGCTGCGCCAACCTGGTCAAGCACATCGAAAACGTGCGGCTGCACGGCGTGCGGCCGGTCGTGGCCATCAACCACTTCCCGACCGACACGGACCGCGAGATCGAGCTGGTGCGCCAGATGGCCCTGGAGGCCGGCGCTGCGGCCGTCGAGGTCTCGGACGTGTACGCCGCGGGCGGGCCGGGCGGCCGCGCCCTGGCCGAGGCCGTGGTCAAGGCCGCGGAGGGGCCCGACGAATTCCACTTCCTCTACCCGGACGACGCCGCGCCGGAGGAGAAGATCCGCACCATCTGCCAGAAAATCTACGGCGCCGACGACATCGAGCTGTCACCGCTGGCGCGGCGGCAGCTGCGCCGGTACAGGGACCTCGGGTGGGCCGGCTTCCCGATCTGCATGGCCAAGACGCACCTGTCGCTGTCGGCGGACCCGAGCCTGCTCGGCCGGCCCACGGGCTTCAAGGTGCCGGTGCGCGAGGTGCGCGCCTCGGTCGGGGCCGGGTTCCTCTATGCGCTGTGCGGAGACATCGCGACGATGCCGGGCCTGCCCAAGGAGTCCGGCGCCATGTTCTACGATCTGTAGGGTCCGGATGACGCGAGCCGGAGCCGCGTGAGCGGCGGAGGCGAAGCTGGGTCGCGAGGCGCCAGGATGGAGCAGGCCGAGCGACGGAAGGCGGCGTTGGTGAGCGGGCGCCGGAGCCATGGATGGCGGCAGGTCTGCCGGATGCAGTCCGCTCGCTCCTCCGGCCCGCGCTGCGGGCACCTGCCCTGGATGGGGCGGGTGCCCGTTTGCGTTTCCGCCTGCGGGCGCGGGGTGGCGGCGGTGGGGTGGAGAGGCCGCCATGGGGGCCTCCGCTCCATTGGCCCGCCCCGGCGCGGGCGGCTGCCGCAGGAATGGGTCGAAAAAAGGTGAACCATGGTGCGATTGCCATCTGGGGCCGTGGCAGTCGGCCAGAGGCGGTTGCCGGTTTTGTGCGCCGCCCGCGCGGATGATGATGGTCCCAGTGTCGCAAGGTGCCCCCTGGAGCCCGGAAGAAACGGGTGACGGGATACCTTCTGTTGACACCGCGGACACCGCGGACACCGTTGCTGCCGGCCGCCGAACCCTTTGCGGGCCTGTGTCCGGTATCACGGCCCCGACCGCCCGCCTCGACCCGCGTCTCGATGGGCACTCGCCCGTGCCCCAGTCCCGCTGGCTGCGGCATCGACGACTCCGGCCGCTGGCCGGCGAACTGGGGGCTGAGCCCGTGGCGCGGAAACTGACCGCCCTGTTCCTCGTGTGCCTGCTGGGCACCATGCTGATGCCCGCGATGTCCCCGGCCCTGGCGGCCACCGGTGTGCAGGTGGCGCCGGTGCCCACCGCGGTGCGGGAGGGCCTGGGCAAGGACCTGGGCCCGGCCAGCGCGAGCCAGCCCCTCACCCTTGTCGTCGGCCTGCGGCCACCGCACCGGAACGCCATGCATGCGGCGGCGGCGGCGGTCCACGCGGGCGCCATGGCGCCGATCGCGCCGGCCGCCTGGACGGCCGCCTACGCGCCGAGTGCCGCCGCCTACGCCCAGGTCGTCAGCTTCCTCACCCAGGCCGGCTTTCAGGTTCAGGCCTCGCCCGACCGGCTGATCGCGACCGCGATCGGCAACGTCGGGCAAGCGGAGGCCGCCTTTGGCACGCGCATCGACACCTACGCGCTGGGCGGGCGGACCGGCTACGCCAACGTGACGCCGGCCACGGTACCGGCCGCGCTGGCCGGTGCGGTGCAGGCGGTGCTGGGCCTGGACGACCTGACGGCGTTTCAGGTCGCCAGCCAGGGCCGGCCCGCGACCCTGCCGCCCGTGACCGTGGCCCAGAGCGTCTACTATGTCGCCGGTGGCGGCTTCACCCCCCTTGGCATCCAGACCGCATACGACATGACACCGGTCTACCAGACCGTCTACGGGGCCGGCACCACGATCGACATCGTCATCGCGAACGCCGTCGACCCCACCGACATCGCCGCATTCGACCAGCAGTACGGGCTGCCGAGCTTCCCCCTCAACCAGATCGCCGTGGAGGGTGGCACGGTGCCCGTCAACTTCAGCGTGGGGTCGGACGAGGCCACCCTGGACGTGGAGTGGAGCCACGCCATGGCACCGGGCGCGACCATCGATGTTTACGAGTCGCCGAACCTCAATGAGCCCGATCTGGCGCAGGCGCTGGATGAGGCCGTGGCGCAGCATCAGTCCGATGTGATCTCCATCAGCTGGGGATCGTCGGAGCTTGGCACGCCTCTCGCCGTGTTCGACGTTGCGGACAGCATCTTCGCCGAGGGTGCGGCGGAGGGGATCACCTTTCTCGCGGCCGCGGGCGACAACGGCGCCCAGAACCAGATCGCCAACGGCATCACGGTCCCAACGGTGAGCTATCCCGCGTCGGACCCGTACGTGACCGCGGTGGGGGGAACCTTCCTGACGCCCACCGCGGACGGCGCGTACGGCGGCGAGACGACGTGGAACAGCACCGAGGGGTATGACTTCTTCCAGCAGATGGGCGTGCCCCTGTCCGTGCCGGGCGGTGGTGGCGGCGGCTTCAGCACCGTATTCCCCGCCCCGTTATGGCAGGACGCGGCCGGTGTGTCGAGCTGGCAGGCGGCTGGGCACGTGTACAACGCAGGGGGCATGCGCGGGGTCCCCGACGTCGCCCTCAATGCGGGCAATGCATTCGTCAAATACAGCAATGGACAATGGTCCGCGAGCGAGGGCACCAGCTACTCGACCCCCATTTGGGCGGGGTTCGTGGACCTGGTCGATCAGGCCCTGACCCTGCAGAACCGGCCCCCGCTTGGAGATCTGGCACCTGTCATCTACGGGCTCCACGCGGCGGATCCCTCATTCTACGGACCGAGCGACGCGCTGTTCCACGACGTGACCGTGGGCACCAACGACGTGGTCGACACGGCGCCGCCGTACTACTACCCGGCCGCGCCGGGTTGGGATCCGGC
>JAJYVM010000020.1 GCA_021792015.1 Bacillota bacterium
ATCCAGCGAGACGGTCTCCATCATCCCTTCTCCTCCTCCAGCAGGTCCCGCAGCCGGTCGATGCGCCGCGTCCAGAAGCGCTCGTAGAACGCGACCCATTCCTGAACCTCGCGCATGGGCGCGGCATTGAGGTGGTAGCGCGTCTCCCTGCCCACCCTCCGGTCCTCCACCAGACCCGCCTCCGCCAGGATGGCCAGGTGCTTGGCCACCCCGGTTCGACCCATCGGGAACCTGGCCGCCATCTCGTGAAGCGCCAGCTCATCGGTCTCCGCCAGCAGCCCGAGCAGCTGCCGGCGGGTGGGATCCGCGATCGCGCTGAAGACGTCTCGCACGGGGCACACCCTCGTTCGGCTGGGAGAGTGCGGCGGGTCTCCTGTAAGATAGGGCACCAAATGGTGGCATGTCAAGGCGCCAGGCTGTCGCCGCCCGCTGCGCGCCACCCGCTGCGCGTCCTCCGCTCGCGCGCTGCCGCACCCCTGTTCTCCGTACCCGTGTTCCCCGTGCTACAATCGGCCCCGGGGGGCCGCCCGCCGTGAACCTCGCGCAGGTCCTCGACCAGGTCGCCACCGACATCGACATCCGCCCGCACATCGCCGCATGGCACACGCTGCCTGCGCAGCCGGCGCGCACCGTACCCATCCCCCCCGACCTGCACCCGGAGCTGGCCCGTGCCCTGGCGCACCGCGAGATCCGCAGCCTTTACACTCACCAGGCGGAGGCCTTTGCCGCCGCCCGTGCCGGTGAGAATGTGGCGGTCCTCACCCCCACCGCCTCCGGCAAGACCCTCTGCTACAACCTCCCGGTCCTCGACCGCCTCTGCCGCGAGCCCGACGCGCGGGCCCTCTACCTCTTCCCGACCAAGGCCCTGGCCCAGGACCAGCTGGCGGAGCTGGACCGCCTCTTCGAGGCCGTGGGCGAGGCGGCCGCCGCCTGGAAGGCCTTCACCTACGACGGCGACACCCCCGCCGATGCCCGCGCCGCCATCCGCCAGGCTGGCCACATCGTGGTCACCAACCCCGACATGCTGCACGCCTCGATCCTGCCCCTGCACACGCGCTGGGTGCGCCTGTTCGAGAACCTGCGCTACGTGGTGGTCGACGAGCTGCACACCTACCGCGGGGTCTTCGGCAGCCACGTCGCCAACGTGCTGCGCCGCCTGCGCCGCGTCTGCCGCTTCTATGGCAGTGACCCCCAGTTCCTGGCCGCCTCGGCGACCATCGCCAACCCGGGCGAGCTGGCGGAGCGGCTCATCGGCGCCCCGGTCCACCTGGTGGCCGAGAGCGGTGCGCCGCGCGGCGAGCGCCACATCGTGATGTACAACCCGCCGGTGGTCAACCCGGCACTCGGCATTCGTCGGAGCGCGCTCCGTGAGAGCGCGCTCTGGGCCCGCCGGCTGCTGCGGGAGGACATTGCGACGATCGTGTTCACGCGCAGCCGGCTGTCCGTCGAGCTGCTGCTCACCTACCTGCGGGAGGCGGTCGGCGACCGCGTGCGCGGCTATCGCGGGGGCTATCTGCCCAACGAGCGGCGCGCCATCGAGCGGGGGCTCCGCGCCGGCGACATCGCGGGCGTTGTGGCCACGAGCGCCCTCGAGCTCGGTATCGACATCGGCAGCCTGGAGGCGGCCGTGCTGCACGGCTTTCCCGGCAGCGTGGCCAGCGCCTGGCAGCAGATGGGCCGCGCCGGCCGCCGCGACGGCGCCTCCCTGGCTGTGATCGTGGCCTCCTCCGACCCCTACGACCAGTTCCTGGCCGCCCATCCCGACCACTTTCTCGGCCAGCCGCCCGAGGCCGGCTACGTGAACCCCGACAACGTGTACGTGCTGATGAGCCACGTCAAGTGCGCCGCCTGCGAGCTAACCTTCGAGGATGGCGAGCAGTTCGGCGAGGCGCCCCTGGAGGATGTGCTGGGCTTTCTCGCCGAGGAGCAGGTCGTGCGCCACGTGGACGGGCGCTGGTACTGGATGGCCGACCACTTTCCGGCCGCCGACGTCAGCCTGCGCTCGGCGGCACAGGAGAACGTCGTCATCATCGACCGCAGCAAGGGCGCGCGCGTCATCGGCGAGGTCGACCTGTTCAGCGCCCCCCTGCTGGTGCACGAGCAGGCCATCTATCTCCACGGCGCGGACTTCTACCAGGTCGAGCAGCTGGACTGGCCGGCCCGCAAGGCGTACGTGCGGCCGGTGAAGGTCGACTACTACACGGACGCGGAGCTGGCCGTCGACCTGAGCGTGCTGGACGTGTTTCGGCAGGACGAGGCCCGGGCCTGGGGCGAGGTGGCGGTGACCTCCAAGGCCACGCTCTACAAGAAGATCAAGCTGCACACCCACGAGAACGTGGGCTGGGGCCGCATTCACCTCCCGGAGGCCCAGCTGCACACGACGGCCTACTGGTGCGCCTTCCCGGAAGGTCTGGAGGCCGCCCTGGGCCGGGAGGCCCTGACGGCGGGCCTCGCCGGCCTCGCCAACCTGCTGGCGGGCCTGGCGCCCCTCTATCTCCTCTGCGATCGGCGCGACCTTCACGCCACGCCCCAGGTCAGGGCGCCCTTCACCGAACGGCCGACCATCTACCTCTACGACGCGGCCCCGGGCGGCGTGGGCCTGGCGGAGCGCCTCTTCGGGTGCCATGAGGACCTCCTGCAGGCCGCGGCCGCACGCATCGCCGCCTGCGACTGCGAGGCGGGCTGCCCGGGCTGCGTGGGCGCCGCGGAGTCGGGCGCGCCGGGGTCCAAGGCGGCCGCCCTCAGCCTGCTGACCGCCATCGGCGTCCACGCGCATGGCTGAGGCGGACCTGTACCGGCGGTGGCGGGCCTTTCAGGCGGGCGAGCGCCGTGCCTCCGTGGTCCAGCCGCCCAGGAGCTCCGCGCCCCGGCTGTTCGGGGTCTCCGTCGACCTGGCAGGCTGGGAGACCGTGCCGGCCGGCTGGCGGCTTCTGGACCTGGAGACCAGCGCCCTGCGCGGCGGCTTCGCCTTCCTGGCCGGGGTGGCCGCCGTCCGCGATGGCCGGCTCCGCATCACGCAGTGGGTGCTTGGCGACCTGCCGGGCGAGGCCGCCTTCCTGCGGGCCCTGGCCGACGAGCTCGACGGCGCCGCCTGCCTGATCACATACAACGGCAGGTCCTTCGACTGGCCGCTGCTGCGCGACCGCGCGCGGCTGAACGGTGTCGCCCCCTGGCCGGAGCTGCCCCACCGCGACCTGCTGCATGAGGCGCGTGCCGTCTGGGGCGGCCGGCTTGGCCGGGTGGGCCTCAGCGAGCTGGAGCGCACGCTCCTGGGCCGGCCGACCCGGCGCGACGATCCCGGCGGGGCGGCCATGCCGGGGCTCTACCGCGCGTACCTGGCCGGTGAGGCAGGGGCGCTCGATCTGGCCCTGGGTCACAACGCCGCCGACCTGGAGGCACTGGCGGTCCTGGCCGTGCGCTGCCGGTCCCTGGACCTCGGCCAGCTTGGATCGGAGGATCCCTCCGATCTGCTGGGCCTGGCCGGCTGGCGCTGGCGGCGCGGCGACCGCGGCGGTGCGGATGCGGCTCTGGCGGCGTGGCTTGATGCCGAGCCGACGCCCTCCCGGTCCGAATCCCTCCGCGGGGCGACCCTGTGTCGGCGCCTCGGCCGTTGGGAGCAGGCCGCCACCCTCTGGGCCAGGGCGGCCGACGGGCCCTTCGGCTCGGTCGATGCGGCCATCGCCCTCGCCATCCACCTGGAGCGGCGCCGCCACGACCCCGCGGCCGCGCTGGCCGTGGTGGAGACGGCCCTCGCCCGGCCGTGGCTCTCGCCCGCCCGCCGCGAGCGCCTGGCCGCCCGCCGTGAGCGCCTGCGCCGCCGTCTGGGCGTGCGTTCGAGCCGCACCCCCGCCTGAGCGCGCACCAAGGCTGTCGCGGACGGAAGCCAAGGTCGTGAGCTGTGCGTCCACCCTCGCCATCGCCTCTCCGCCCGTACGGCGTGCCGCTGAGGCGGTGGCCGGCGCCGCGGCCGTCACGAGCGCCCGCGCACCCGGTGCGCTGCCCGTTCGACATGGTGGGCGATGCGGGCGTCGTGCGCGATCCTGCGTAGCGGCAGGTCGTGGCGGTCTCTTGGCGGCGGCGCACAGGCGTCTTGGCCGGACTCGCCGCGGCTGCGGTCTAGCGGCGGCGGCCCGCGGCATACCCCGCACCGGGGGCATTCCGTGCGGCGGCTGCTGCTCTGGCTGTTCGGCCTCGGCGTGGTGGTTCTGGCGGTCGGCCTGACGGCGCGCGACCTGGCGGCGGCCGCCGCCTTCGATCCGCTGCGGAGTGTGGCGACCACGGCCCGGGAGGTGGCCCTCACCTTCGAGGTCAGCCGGGGCCAGACGGCCGTGAGCGAAGTCCTGCAGACGCTGGGTCCGGCCCACGCCACGTTCTTCGTCACCGGGGTCTGGGCCAGGGGCCATGCGGACCTGGTGCGGCGCATGCTGGCCGCCGGCGACGAGGTGGAGAGCCTCGGCAACCGGCCCGTGGCCCTGGACCGCTACCCGGAAACCGTCGTGCGCGAGGAGCTCGCGGCGGGGGTCGCGGCGCTGGTGGCCCTGGGCGTGCGGCCCCGCTTTCTCCGCCCGCCCGCCGGCCGCTACGATCCGACCCTGCTGCGGCTCGCCGCGGCCGATAACCTCCGGCTGTGCCTCTGGGACGTGGATGGGCTGGACTGGGCCAGCCCCGGGGCCGACGCGGTGGTCACGCGCGTGCTGGCGGGGGCCCGCCCCGGCGCCATCATCCGCCTGCAGGCCGACGACCGCAGCTCGGACACCGTGCCGGCCCTGGTCGCCATCCTGCGCGGCCTGGCGGCCGAGGGCCTCGCGCCCGTGACGCTGAGCCGGCTGGCCGCATCCTGAGCTCGGTCACCCGGCGCGGCCGGCGCCTCCGCGTCAGTCGCTCTGAGCGGAGTCGGCACCCTTGGCCGAGGGCGCCGCCAGGATGCCGCCGTCGCCGTAACCGCTGCGGATCCCGGCCACGGCGACGGCCGCCTGGGGAGCCGCCGCGTGCAGGTCGTGGATGTACCGCTGCCCCCGCATGACGGAGGCCAGCGCCGCGATGGCCGCCATGACCGCCGAGATCAGGAAGGCGTCCCCCAGCCCCTTCATGAACGGCGCCGCGATCAGACCGGGGAAGAACGTCGTGCTCAGCAGGTGCGCCTGCACCGAGCTCGACAGGCTGGCCAGCACGCTGTGCGGCAGCAGTGTGGCCATGGGATTGTAGCCGAGGAAGGCCGCGAACAGGGCCGCCGTCGGCGGCAGGGTCGCCACGCCCCGGATGGTGGCACCCGGAAGGCCGGTGCCGGCCAGGCCATGGCTGATCGCCGCCGGCAGGTTGCCGGCCAAGCCCACGACGACAATGGTGAAGAACACGCCCATGCTGAACATGCTCGCCGAGTTCTGGATCGTGGCTGTCATGCCGGACGCGGCGCCGCGGTGGCCCGGCGGCACAGAGTTCATGATCGAAGCGGAGTTGGGCGCGCTGAACATGCCCATGCCGCACCCCATGATGAAGAGGAGAACGGCGAACGGCAGGTAGACGAAATTGCCGGGGAGCTGCATCAGCCCCACGAATGCCGCGCCTGTGATCAGAAGGCCGATTGTCGAGAGCGTCCGCGCGCCGTAACGGTCGGACAGCCACCCGGAGAGCGGCCCCATCACCATGAAGCCGACCATCATCGGGATCATATAGATGCCGGCCCAAAGCGGCGTCTCGGCGAAGGAGTAGCCGTGCAGGGGCAGCCAGATCCCCTGCAGCCAGATGATCAGCATGAACTGGAGCCCGCCTCGGGCCAGCGCCGCGAGGAAGCCGCTCATGTTGCCCGCCCAGAAGGGGCGCAGCTTGAACAGGTTGAGGCGGAACATCGGCTGCGGCACGTGCAGCTCGATGATCACGAAGGCCACGAGCAGCGCGACACCCAGGGCCAGGGCGCCGATCACAAGCGGGTTGGACCAGCCCATGGGCGAGCTGCCGTAGGGCAAAAGGGCATAGGTGATGCCGAGCAGCAGGACCGTGAGGCCGAGCGCGAAGGTCGCATTGCCCGCGACGTCGATGTGCTGGCCCTTTTGGATCTGGCCCGTCTCGCGCAGCATCAGATACGCCCAGACCGTGCCGAAAAGCCCGAAGGGCACGCTGACCAGGAAGACCCAGTGCCAGTCGATGGCCGACAGCACGCCGCCCAGGATCAGGCCGATGAGCGAGCCGCCGATGGCCGCGATCTGGTTCACGCCGAGGGCCATCCCCCGTTCGCTCGGGGGGAAGGCGTCCGTCAGGATCGCGGAGCTGTTGGCGAACAGAAAACCGGCGCCCACGCCCTGCACGAGGCGCAGCAGGATGAGCTGCATGGCGACGCCGTTGCCCGTGCCGTTGACCAGCGAGAGCAGGATCGAGCCGAGCGTGAACACGGCGAAGCCCACGTTATAGAGCCGCACCCGCCCGAACATGTCGGAGATGCGGCCGAAGGTGACCAGAAACACGGCCGTGACGACCATGAACCCGAGCAGCATCCAGAGCAGATAGCCGACCTCGGCGGGGGCCAGCGGGTTGACGCCGATGCCGCGGAAGATGGCGGGCAGGGCGATCAGGATGATGCTGGCGTTGATGGTCGCCATCAGGGCCCCCAGGGTGGTGTTGGACAGAGCGATCCACTTGTAGTCAACGCGCTTCAGCAATCCGAGCCCAACCCCCTCAACCGGCCGCGGCCAACGCATCCAGAATGCGCCCGCATGGGTCCTCACGCAAGCAATAGGTTTGTACCCCAGGGTCCGGCTCCAACTCCCTGCGGCGAGACAACCAGCTGGCCCGCGTGCGGGGCGCCGTGCGGCCTGCCGCCTGTGGCGGCAGCCAGGGGGCCCCCCTACGGGCGACTGTCGTCAGATTCCCCGTGCGCGCGGTGCGCGCCCACGCCCGAGACCGGGCGCTCCGGCGCCTGGCCGGCGTCGGCCACGGGGCTGGCGACATGTGACCCCGCCGGCAGCGGATCGGCCACCGTGTCCTGCGCGGCGGGCGACCGCGCGTCCAGGTCGTGGACGTAGCGGGCCCCGCGCATGACGGAGGCCGCCGCCGCGATCAGGGCCATGACGGCCGAGATCAGGAAGGCGGTGCGCAGCCCCTTCATGAACGGCGGCGAGATCAGGCCCGGGAAGAACGTCGTGCTCAGCAGGCGCCCCTGCACCGCGCTCGACAGGCTGGTGAGCACGCTGTGCGGGAGCAGGGTGGCCATGGGGTTGTACCCGAGGAAGGCGGCGAACAGCGCCGCGGTCGGCGGCAGGGTCGCGAGACTGTGCACCAGCGCCGCCGGCACGCCGGTGCCGCTGAGGCCGGAGCGGATGGCGGCGGGCAGGTGGCCGGCCAGGCCCGTGATCACGATCGAGAAGAAGACGCCCATGCTGAACATGCTGGCCGAGTTCTGAATCGTGGCGCGCATCCCCGAGGCCACCCCGCGGTAGGTCGCGGGCACCGAGTTCATGATCGAGGCGGTGTTCGGGGCGCTGAACATGCCCATGCCAATGCCCATGATGAAGATCAGGACGGCGAACGGCACGTAGCTGAAGTCGCCGGGAAGCTGCATCAGCCCGACGAAGGCGCCTGCCGTGATCAGCATGCCGGCCGTGGAGAACGTGCGCGCGCCGTAGCGGTCCGACAGCCAGCCCGAGAGCGGACCCATCACCATGAAGCCGACCATCATCGGAATCATGTAGATGCCGGCCCAGAGCGGCGTCTCCTGGAACGAGTAGCCGTGCAGGGGCAGCCAGATCCCCTGCAGCCAGATGATCAGCATGAACTGGAGCCCGCCCCGCGCCAGCGAGGCGAGAAAGCCGCTCAGGTTGCCGGCCCAAAACGGCCGCGTCTTGAACAGGCTGAGCCGGAACATCGGCTGCGCCACCCGCGCCTCGATCAGCACGAACACGCCCAGCAGGGCCACGCCGACCGCCAGGGCGCCGATCACCAGCGGGTTCGACCAGCCCATGGGCGAGCGGCCATACGGCAGGAGGGCGTATGTGATCCCCAGCAGCAGCACCGTCAGCCCCAGCGCGAAGGTGGCGTTCCCCGCCACGTCGATGCGCTGGTGCCGCTGGATCTGCCCTGTCTCACGCAGCATCAGGTAGGCCCACACCGTCCCGAACAGCCCGAACGGAACGCTGACCAGGAACACCAGGTGCCAGTCGATGGCCGCCAGCACCCCGCCGAGGATCAGCCCGACCAGGGAGCCGCCGATGGCGGCGATCTGGTTGACGCCGAGGGCCATGCCCCGCTCGTTGGACGGGAAGGCGTCGGTGAGGATGGCGGCGCTGTTGGCGAACAGGAACCCGGCGCCGACACCCTGCACCAGCCGGAGCAGAATCAGCGTCATGGCGACGCCGTTGCCTTTGCCGTTGACGAGCGAAAGAAGGATGGAGCCAAGGGTGAACACCGCGAAGCCCGCGTTGTAGAGGCGGACGCGGCCGAACATATCGGAGATGCGACCGAAGGTGACCAGAAAGACGGCGGTGACGACCATGAAGCCGAGCAGCATCCACAGCAGGTAGCCGACCTCGGCCGGGGCCAGCGGGTTGACGCCGATGCCGCGGAAGATGGCGGGCAGGGCGATGAGGATGATGCTGGAGTTCATGGCGGCCATGAGCGCGCCCAGCGTCGTGTTCGACAGGGCGATCCACTTGTATTCGATGTGCCGACCCTGCCGGATCAAGTCGAAACCATCTCCCCCAGCAGGCGGTGGTAGCGGTCCAGCCGCTCCTGCAGCCGCGCCCGCATCTCCATGAGACCGGCCTGCTTGCGCTCCACGAGCGCGATGAGGCCCTCCGTCTGCTGGCCGGCCTCGCGCACAATCGCCGTGCGCTCCGCCACATCCTCGGTGTTCAGGTAGCGGGCCCGCAGGGCCGCCACCGCGTCGTCGAAAGCCAGCACGGTCCGCACCTCATCCAGCGTGAAGCCGAGCAGCTCCTTCAGGTCGCGGATACGCTCCAGCCGCTGCAGGGTGTCCTCGCCATAGAAGCGGAAGCCGCCCGGCCGCCGCGGCGATGGCTGGATCAGACCGAGCGACTCGTAGTAGCGGAGCGTCTGCAGGGTCACGCCCGCCCGCTCGGCCAGCTCGCCGATGCGCAGCTCGCGGCTGGTCTTCATCGTTCCCATGTCCTCACTATGCCCCCAATCGCATTCCTAACGCAAACTATAGGTTGTGCGGCTTCTCCCGATGCCGCTGCATCACGTGGATGATGCTGCAATGTGGCATGCGCACGGGGAGCGGCCCGACATCGGGCTCCGTGCCCGTGCGGTGCGCCAGGCAGCCGGAGCAGGCCCCGTGCCGGAGCAGCCAGCCGGGGCAAGCGCAGCGGGCCCCGTGCCCGTGCCGCGAGCCGGGCGACGGGAGCGGGCCCCACGCCCGCGCAGCCAGCGAGGCAGCCGGAGCAGGCCCCATGCCCGCTGTCGCAGCGCTGCGGGCGCCAGCACGGTCATGCCTGACCGCACGCGCTGCCGGACCCCCGGCCGCTACCGCAGCCAGGTCCACGTGCGCCCGCCGTCGTGCGTCGCGAAAAGGCCGGTCGCGGACAGCACCCACGCGTCCGCCGGGGAGATGGCTGAGACCGACAGCGGGCCCTCCAGCCGCATCGCGGCCGGCAACGCCAGCCGCGACCAGGACCGGCCGCCGTTGGCGCTGCGCGCCAGGCTCGGGCCTGCCGTCCCCGCCGCGGACGCCTGCAGAAAGAGCCACAGGTGCTTCGGCCCCGAGGCGCCGAGGCCGATCCCCTGGCCCAGTCCCTGGGGCAGGCCCGGCACGGTGTGCCAGCTCACGCCCCCGTCCGCGCTCTGGTCCAGGACCGGACCCTGCTTCAGCAGCAGCAGGTCGCCGGCCGCCGGCATGGCGGTGAGGAACGATGCCTGCGGCGGCATGACGCGCCCGCCGCTCGGTGTCCAGGTCCGGCCCCCGTCGCGGGTGACGAGCACGCGCCAGTCGGGCGGGAAGCCCGTCATCAGGATCCCGTGCCGGCTGCTGAAGAACCGGAGGTAATCCGGCGGCGGCAGCGAGCCCTGCGGCAGCTGCGCCACGTCGGTCCAGGTCGCCCCGCCGTCGGTCGTGGCCATGACGTCCAACAACCCCTGGCTTGGCGGCCAGGGCTGGTCGAGGGCCCAGCCGCGGCTGGCGCTCGTGAAGCTGATCGCCGTGACGCTGCCCGGCAGCAGCGCGCGCACCGACCAGGTGGCGCCGCCGTCCGTGCTGCGCAGCACCGCTCCCGGGTTCGCCGCCGATCCGGCTCCGTACCCCGTCGATGTGCTCACGAAATCAAGCGCCCGCGTCGGGCGCAGGGTCAGCTGACTCTCCGCCCACGTGGCGCCGCCGTCCGTCGTGCCGACCAGAAAGCTCACGGACGCGTATCCGCCCGTGGGGCCGCCGATGGCCCAGCCGGTGGTGGGCGACACCATCGCCAGCCCGCGGATGCTCCAGTTTCGGTGCGACCCCAGCAGCGTCCACGTCCGCCCGCCGTCGTGGGTGACCTCGATCCCGCCGGGGGCCGGCGCGGCGCCGCTATCCAGCGGCAGCCAGCCCGTCCGCGCGTCGGCGAACACCGGCAGCCCCACCACCCCGCGGCCGCTGCCCAGGTTCGGCTGCTCAAGCGTCCACGTGGCGCCGCCATCCACGCTGGCGTACAGGCGTCCCTGCAGGTCCGCCGTCTTGAAGAACAGCCACCCGGCCGCCGCGGTCGGGAAGCTGACGCCCGGCAGCCCGGCACCGCTGGTCACGGCCATCGCGGGCTCGCGCGAGGTGAAGACCGGGCGCCAGGTGCCGCCGCCGTCCGCCGTCGCCAGCACGGCCACGTGGCAGGGCGAGCCGGCCGCCGCGCAGGCCATCCCCGCCAGCCAGCCGTGCTGGGCATCCCGCCAGCTCATGCTGGTCGGCGTAAAGCCCGCCGGAACGGCCACGGGGCGCCACAGGCCCCCCCCATTGGCGGTCGCCAGGAGCCTGCCGCCAAAGACCGCGAAGCCGTGCCGAAGGCTCAGCATGTCGATCTCGGCGTCCTCGGCCGACATGACGTACTGCATGTCCGCGGCCGCGCCGAGCCACTGCACGCGCCAGGTGGCGCCGCCGTCGGTGGTGTGCTCGATCTGCACCTCCGACCCGGCCCGGACGAGGGCCCAACCGTTGTCCGGGCCGACGAAGTCCAGGCGGAGGAAGGGATTGCGTCCGGCGGGCAGCTGCTCCCAGCTCGCGCCGCCGTTGAGGGTGCGCAGGACGGACGCCGCGCTGCCGGCGCGTCCGGCCAGCCAGCCGATCTGGGCATTGAGGAAGTCGACGGCATCGAGGTGCAGGGCGCCGGCCGGCCGCCCGCCGAGCGAGGCCGTGACCACCGAGGGCGAGGCCGTGACCGTCGCCGTCGTTGTGGCAGCCGGCGCGGATCGCGCCGGCTTGCCGCAGGCCGCCGCCAGGGTCAGGATGAGCGCCAGGGCGGCCGCCGCCCGCAGGCGCAAGGTGCGTACCATGTCCAGGGGTTCGCGGTGCCGGGTCCGCTTCCCCGCTTCAGCCTCCGCGCCGGGTGCCGGATCTCCTGTCCAGGCCACGCGGGCATCGCGCCGGGCGGCATCCGGCAGGCGTCACACCGAGCCGATCAAGCGCAGCGGGAACCACCACCAGGGCGCGCGCGGAGCCGCGCGCGCGGCCACCAACTCCACCTGGCCCAGGGACTGCTCACCCAGGCGGAGCGTCAGCTTGCCCAGCGGCTGCCCGGATGTCGCCGGCGCCCGCGGCGTCGGGGTGACCGTGATGTCGATCCGGACGCGGTCGGCCTCGGCGGCGGGCACCGGCACGGTCAGGCTCCGGTCGGCAATTAGCCCCAGGTGCGGGCTTCTGGCACCCGCGACGCGCACCGTGCGCACCAGCTGGCCGGCCTGGGCGGCCGAGACGAAACGATAGGCGGCGTAGCCGTACTCCAGCATCTGGATGGCATCGCCCCAGCGGTTGTCGCTGTGCAGCACCACGGCGATCAGGCGCTGGCCGCCGCGGGTGCCGGAGGCGACGAGGCAGTTGCCCGCGGCGTTGGTGGTGCCTGTCTTCACGCCGTCGACCCAGTCGTAGGCCAGGAGCAGCCGGTTGGTGTTGCGCAGGCGGCGGACGAACGCCGTCTCGTCCGGCGAGAGCCCCGTCATGGTGCCGGTGGGGCTTTTGACAAGGGCGGCGAAGGTCGGATAGGTCATGGCCGCGCGCGCGAGCAGCGCCAGGTCGTATGCGCTGGCGTAGTGGTTGGGATGCGTGAGGCCGTGCGGGTTGACGAAGTGGGTGGCGAGCAGGCCGAGCTCGGCGGCCCGCGCGTTCATCAGGTCGGCGAAGGCGGCGGTCGTGCCCGCGAGGTGCTCGGCGATGGCGACGGCCGCGTCGTTGGCCGACTTGATGAGCAGGGCCTCCAGCAATTCGCCCAGGGCGATCCGCTCGCCGGCGCGCAGGTGGGCGTTGCTGCCCTCCGTGTTCACGGCGTTGGCCGATACCGTGACGATGTCGTCCGGATTGCCGAGCTCGAGCGCCAGCAGGGCCGTCATCATCTTCGTCGTGCTGGCGGGCGCCCGGCTCTGGCCGGCGTTCTTGGACCAGAGGACGGTCCCCGTGGCCGCGTCGATGAGGACGGCGGCGTCAGCCGTGACGCGGGGCGGCGGGACGGGCCGCGGCGTTGCGGCCTGGGCGGCGGCCGGCGCTGGGCCGGCCCGGGCCACAGCCGGAGCCCACACGATGCAGACCGCCAGGAGCCCCGCCGCCAGCGCCCGTCCGGCCACCCAGCCCCCACCCCGCGCGCCTACCTATACGCGGGTGGTTCCGGCCCTATGGCGCGGCCAGCACGATGGCGGCGTCGACGGGGCTCGCGGTGCGCATCGCCGGCAGGGTCAGGCCGTCGACCGTGAGCTGAAGCCCGCTGGGATACCCGATGCGGAGGCGGACCTGGCTCCGGGCCCGCCAGGTGGCGCTCTGGCCCGGTGTGAGGGTGCGGTCCGTGTACGCGGTGCTGCCGTTGAGCCACACGCGGATCCAGCAGCGCGCGGTGGCCGTGGCGACAACCGTCAGCGAGGAGGCGCCGGCGATCCGGTACGTGGTCAGCGCGCTGCCGCTGCTGTCGACTCCGGTCGACGTGGTGACGGTCGGGGTCGCCGGGGGCGGGGTCGCCGAGGGTGTGGCCGTCGGGACCGCGGCTGACGCGCTGTGGGTGGCGGCCACCGCGGGCGTGACGGCGGCCCGGGCCGCCTGGGCGGGGCTCCGGGACTGCGCCGCCCACGCGTAGGCCGCCGCCACGATGGCCACCAGGGCCAGGACCCAGAGCCCGGCGGGAGAGATGCGCCGGCGCACGAGCCGTGGCCCGGGCCGGTAGCCGCGCGGGGGCTCGGGCGCCTCGGGGCGGCCGGCCGCGGGCCGGGCCGCATATCCACCCGCGGCATGCGCGTCGCCCGGAGCAGCCATGGCGCCGGCACGCTGTCCGGCGAGCGGGCGGCGCGGGCGCGGGATCGCCGGGGCGCGGGCGGGCGCGAAATCCGCGCCGTCCTCAGCGTCACCCCCCACCCCCGCTGCCGTGGTCCGGCTGCGCGTGGGCGCGGCGGTCGGCTGCTTCCGGGGCAGGGTTGGCGGCGCTGACGGCTCAGGCCCCGGCGCGGGGCCGTCCGTGAGGAATTCAGACGCTGCGGCGGCCGCGGCCTCCGCCTCGGCGGCGGCCCTGCCCCACTCGGCGGCGAGGCTTGCGCCGTCCAGCCCAAGAAAGCTGGCGTAGCTGCGGATGAAGCCACGCGTGTAGACGGGCGCCGGCAGCTGGTCGGCGCGCTCGTCCTCAAGGGCCTGCAGGTACCGCAGCCGGATCTTGGTGGCGGCGCGCGCATCCTCCAGCGTGTAGCCCAGCGCCTCCCGGCGGCGGCGCAGGAGCGGCCCGACCTCCACCCGCACACCCTCCCCGCACCGGCGTTCGGCCTTCGCCTCCACCGTACCGCGACGGCGGGCGCGCGTCAGTGGCCGGTTCCGGCGAGCTGGCCGAGAAGCGTGCCGAGCTGCTGCATCTGCTGCCCGAAGCCGGCGAAATCGCCCTGCTTCAGGTCGGACATCGCCTGCTGGTAGGTCGCCTGCGCCTGCTGTGCGGCAGTGCCCCCCGTGGTGGCCGTCGCAGCTGCCGCGGCCGACGCGGTCGCCACGGAGGTGGCGGTGGCCGTTGCCGTGCCGCCTGGCGCCGTGGCGGTGGCCGTCGCCGTGCCGCTTGGCACCGTGGCGGTGGCCGTCGCCGTGCCGCTTGGCCCCGTGCTCGCCGTCGCCGGCGGGCCGGTGCCTGGCGCGCCTGAATTGCCGAAGATCTGCTGCAGGGCCTGGTCGAGGGTCGGCTGGAAGCCGATCTGACTACCGTACGCGACGATGACGCGCCGCAGCTCGGGCAGGGTCGCCCCTGTCGCCGTCTGATAGATCGGCTCGATGTAGAGGAGCGAGTTCTTCACCGGCACCACGACCAGGCGTCCCCGCTCGACGTGCGAGCCCTGTTGGCTCCAGAGCGTGAGGTCCTGGGCGATCTGCGGGTTCTGGTTGATGGTGGCGTCCACCTGCAGCGGCCCGAAGGTCAGTGCGCCCTTGGGGAACTCGTAGGCCAACAGCTGACCGTAGTGGGGTGCGTCGCTGCGCGCCACGACCCAGGCGACCATGTTGTCGCGGCCGTACGGGGTGAACGGCTCCATCTCCAGGAACTCGGCCTTGGTGTCGCCCGGGAGCTGGACGATCAGGTAATACGGCGTGAAGGGCTGCGGCGTCGACCCCACGACCTCCTGGGCCGGCGTCCACAGGTCCTCGCGGTTGTAGAAGACCGTCGGGTCGGTCATGTGGTACTTCGCGTACATGGTGGTCTGCGCCGTGAAGATGTCCTCCGGGTAGCGGATGTGCACGCGCAGACCCGCCGGCATGGCCGAGAGCGGCTTGAACATGCCGGGGAAGATCCGCTCATAGGTCTGGATGATCGGGTCGGTGGGGTCGGCCACGTAGAACGTGACCTGGCCGGTGTAGGCGCTGATGACGACCTTCACGGAGTTGCGGATGTAGTTGAAGTTGGCCCCGGGCATGGGCTCGGAGTACGGGTAGTAGCTCGTCTCCGTGTAGGCGTCCAGGATCCACTGCAGGCCGCCGTTATAGACCACCAGGTAGGGTCCGCCGGAGTCGTACTTCAAAAAAGGCGCGATCTGCTGGACGCGCGCGGCCACGTCGCGGTGGATCAGCACCTTGCTCTTGGGGGTGAGGCTGCTGGTGAACAGGACGTTGTAGTTGCCCTCATAGAGCGCGAACGCCGTCCGGTTGAGGAGCGAGCCCATGGGGATGCCGCCCACCGGGGCGTCATACTGGCTGTATGCGTTGTCCTGGCCCACCGGGTAGTTGAACTCGCGCGTGTTGGTGTCGACCAGGGCGTAGGGCGTCGACTGGTCGCCGTAGTAGATCTGGGGCTTGGTCAGCTTGATCCCCACCGGCGAGGTGGGCGGGAAGTCCGACAGCCAGTAGTGCGGCAGCCCGCCGGCGCCGACCGCGGCCGCGGGCACCATGACGGCGCCGTAGCCGTGCGTGTACTTGAGGTGCAGGTTCACCCACGTCGGCTCCGGGAGGGCCTGGTAGTTGATCTCGCGGGCGGACAGCAGCACCTGCCGGTAGTGCCCGTCCACCGTGTAGCGGTCGACGGTGATCGGGTCGAAGGTGTAGTAGGCGCGCAGGCCCTGCTGCTGCTCGAAGTCCGCTCGGGCGACGCTCTGGGACCAGAGCCGCACGTTCTGCGTGGTGTCGACCGCCTTGGCGATCGCGGCCGCCGAGAGGTCGGTCTTGGGCGTGAAGCTCTGAGCCTTGACCTTGTTCAGGGCGTACGCATCCCGCGTCAGTGCGATGTTGTCGGCGATGTACGGCGCTTCGCGCTGCAGCTCCGTGGGCTTGACGACGAACTCCTCGACCAGCGAGGGGTAGATCGTGCCGATCAGCAGCGACAGCGCCACCAGCGCCAGCACGCCGCCGATCAGCGGCCGCACGAGGTTTCTGAAGATGTTGGCGAATGCGATCAGGGCCAGGATGACGGCGACGCCGGTCAGGATCCGCAGGGCCGGCAGGGCGGCGTGGACGTCCGCATAGCCGGCGCCGAAGACGACGCCGCGCTGGCTGTACACCAGGTTGAAGGCATCCAGGATGTAACCCGTGCCCTTGAGCAGCAGGTACAGTCCGAGCAGCACCGCCATGTGCACGCGCGCGAGCGGGTGGACGTGCAGGCGGCCGTTGTAGTAGTTGACAAAGCCCGTGAGGAAGTAGGCGCCCAGCACCGCCAGCATGGTCAGGATCATGGCGAAGCCCAGGCTCTGGTAGGCGAGGGAGAAGAACGGCAGGCTGAAGACGTAGAACGCCACGTTGAGGTGAAAGAGCGGATCGGTGACCCGGAAGGGGACCTGGTTCAGGTAGCGCAGCACGGTCGGCCACTGCCCGGAGAGGGACCAGCCGGCCAGCAGCCCGACCACGGCCGCGGCGACACCCATCACACCGAGGAGCCGCCCGGGCCGCAGCCAGCGATCGTAGGGCGCGGGCACGGTATCGGGCGGCAGGTGCTCGAAGCTGCGTCGCGTGATCGCGAGGTTGACGAAGAGGTAGATGCCGAAGAACAGGCCGCCGGCGATGCCCACCAGGAGCCGTGCCGTGATGATTCGCCAGAAGACGCTCACGAAGCCGAGGCTGATGAACCACTGGTAGCTGATGTACGTGCTCGCCACGCGGCTGAGCAGCGTGAAGAGCACGAACATGACGATGAGGAAGCCCCATATCAGGCGCCGACGCGAAGCCAACGGTGCCGTCCCCCTGTGCCTTCCGCCCTTCCGATCCCGATTCCCGCTACAGCGGGACGACTCCTGCCCCGGCGGCGGGGGCGTGGGAGCTAGACCGCGCTTTTGGCCAGCTGGGTGCGAACGGCCCGGGGCAGGTCTGCCAGAACCGCCGCAACCTGGGCGGCGGCGCCTGTGCTCAGCTCAAAGGGTTTCACCAACTGCAGCTTCTCATCCGCGACCACCCGCACGCGCGGGAAGCCTGAGCCGGCCTCCGTCTGACCGGTCACGACGGCGATGCGTCCGTCCGCCAGGCGCACGATCGTCCCGTTGGGGTAGATCGCCATGCGCCGGGTGAAGTGGCGGACCAGGGCCTCGTCCAACTGCTGTCCGGCCATGCCGTGGATGGCCGCCATGGCCTCGTGCGGGGGCGAGGCCGTGCGGTAGGGCCGGTCCGCCGTCATGGCGTCGAAGACGTCGGCGATGGCGGCGAGGCGGGCGAAGAGCAGGATCTGCTCGCCCATCAGCCCCCGCGGATAGCCGCTGCCGTCCAGGCGCTCATGGTGCTGCAGCGCGACGTGGGCCGACAGGAGGTCGATGCCGGGCTGGCGGCGCAGCATCTCGTAGCCGTCAGTCGTGTGGTGCTTGACGAGCTCGAACTCCTCGGGGGTCAGCGGGCCGTGGCGGTCCACGAACTCGCGGTAGCGCACCTTGCCGATGTCGTGCAGGATGGCGCCGGCGCCGAGCCGGCGCAGGTCGCCCCGGTCCAGGCCGAGCCCCCGCGCCAGGATCAGGCAGTACACGCAGACGTTGACGCAATGCACGAACGTGTGATCGTCGACGCTGCGCAGCGTGGCCAAGCTGAAGACCACATCCGGGTTGCCGTGGAGGTCGTTGATGATGGCATCCACCGCCGAGGTGACGGCGCGGGTGTCGATGGGGCTGCCCTCGGCCGTGCGCCGCAGCGCCTCGCGGACCGTCCGCTCGGCGTGGACGCGTGTCTGCTCCTGGATCGCATCGTCCACCATCACGTCCGGCGCCAGGGGGTTGACGACGTAGATCGAGCGGTAGCCCCGCGTGCGCAGGGCATGCAGCATCCGTTCGTTCAGCACGACGCCCTCGGCGAGAAGCACGCGCCCGCGGTGGTCTCGGACAGCGCGGGCGAGTTGGTAGCCGAGGGCCTGACTCACTGGAACCGGGCGCAGGGCGGCAGCCTCCCCGCTTCATGCATCGGGCGGCCAGGGCGGGCCCTTGAGTCCGTGCGCGGCAGGCATACGCCGC
>JAJYVM010000463.1 GCA_021792015.1 Bacillota bacterium
CGAGGACGCCGCCGTGGCAAGCCAACTCATCGAGGCGTGCTGCCTGCAGCAGGGCATCCGACGCGAGCAACTGACCCTGCACGCCGACCACGGATCCGCCATGACCTCCAAGACCCTGGCCGAGCTGCTGATCGACCTAGGCGTTGCCCGCTCGCACAGCCGGCCCCGCGTCAGCGACGACAACCCGTACTCTGAGGCCAACTTCAAGACTGTCAAATACCGGCCCGGCTTCCCCGACCACTTCGGCCCCATCCAGGAGGCGCGTGGTTACTTCCGCGGGCTGTTTCACTGGTACAACCATGAGCACCGTCACGCCGGTATCGGCCTGCTCACGCCCGAAGACGTCCACTATGGTCGCACCCAGGAGGTGATCGCCAGGCGCCAGAGTGTCCTCAGCGGGGCGTTCGCGGCCCATCCGGACCGCTTCCGCCGCCCGCCGGTGCCGCCGGCAGTGCCGGCGGAGGTCTGGATCAACCGGCCCGGGACCGGACTCCTGCCCGTGGCTCCGCCCACAACTTCATAGTGTCGCTGCGTGTCTCACCCGGCTTGACAGGTTCCGCGGGCGTGGGACCCGTGGTCACGGCCCAACCGAGCTCCGGCGTCGGCATGCCGTCCTCGCCGACACCGGCCGGGAGAGGGTACGAGCGGCGCCACGCCACACCCGCATGGGATGTCCGCGCAGGTGCTCCCCGGCGGCAAGCCATCCGTGCGCCTGGTCGAAGAAGCCCCAGAAGACGCCGAAGCAGGTCCGGTGCCGAAGGAGGTGCGGGGGCCTGGAGCCGCGCCACCGTGCGCCGGCGGCGGCCGTCGTGTAAAAGTCCAGCCAGATGCCGTGTCCAGTCCCATCGCCCGTGCACACCGGCACAACCCCCGCCGCCGCCGAGCTGAACTGCCGAGTCAGGAAGTACAGGTTGCCGGCCTGGCTCAGGCGCTGCAACGTCGGGGGCAGGGCAAGCGACGCCTGGGTCCACGAGCGTCCCCCGTCACGCGTGCCGAAGAGGTAAGGGCTGGACGCGGCGTCGTTGCCGACAACGCCGCGTCGGCTTCGGTTCCCCGGCGGTCGTCCGCGGGGTCGTGTCACGGTGCGCAGCTTCCGGCCGAGGGCTCAGGTCAGTGCCCGGCCAGCACGGGCCACCAGTCGGGGGCGTTGTAGTCCAGGCGCCAGAAGATGACACCGCCCAGGTTGTCCTGGTGGGCGAGCGCCAGGCGCTGCTGCAGGCCCTGCGGGTCGAGGAACCAGCCGACCCACGTCACGCCGGAGCTGTCCGTGTAGCTGAAGGTGCCCTCCTGCGCGGTCGGGTCCTGGGTGATCACGGCGTGGTTGGCGTTGGCCTGGTTCTCCATGCCGACCTCCCAGAGGGCCTGGGTCTGGCCGTTGCTGCCCCAGAGGTAGCCGTAGGCCGGCAGGCCGAGGATGACCTTGTTGGCCGGCACCACCGAGGTGGTGTAGGCGAGGACCTGCTGGATCCAGTTCAAGGGGCCGACGGGACCCGGGGCGCCGCCGGGGTGGTGGTAGTCGTAGGCCATGAGGATCAGCTTGTCGACCAGGGGCCCGAGCGCGGCGTAGTTGTACGCGGCGGCCCAGGAGGCCTGGTTGTCGGCCGCGGTCTCGCTCGGGGTGTCAACGGTCAGCAGGAAGTTCTGGGCGTGCAGCGCCGAGGACAGCATGGCGATGAAGGCGGTGAACGCGGGGCCGTCGGCGGCCGCGATGCCCTCGAAGTCGATGTTGACGCCGGCGTAGTTGCTCCGCTCGAGCACCGTCAGGAGTTGCGAGAGGAAGCGCTGCTCCGCGGCCGGGTCGTGCAGGAAGCTGTCGTTGGTCCAGTCGTTCTGGACCATGACGAGCAGGGGCATGGGGTGCGCCGAGACCCACTGCAGGGTGCGGGGGCTGTCGTAGCCGATCAGCGTGCCGTCCGCCTCGGCGTTGTACCCCGTGTAGATCAGCCAGTTCAGCGCCGTGCCGTGCTGCACGAGGTTCTGGTAGGCCTCCTGGGTGTTGCTGTCCCAGGCGCCGACCAGGAAGGACGCCGGGGTGGGCGGGGTCGGCAGCGGGGCCACGTGGTAGTGCTGGGTCCGGTACTCGAGAAAGCGCACGATCAGGGCGGCCGTCTGGGCGCGCGTCGTGGGCTGGTTGGGCGCGATGGCCGCCTCGGGGGTGGCCGGCTCGCCGTACATGATGCCGTCGGCCAGGGTCAGCGAGGCGGGGGCGCCCCAGGCCGGGATGGTGTTGCCGTCCACGAAGGCCTGAAAGTAGTACGGATTGGGATACTCGCCGTAACCCTGCAGGATGCGGCCGAAGACGACGGCCATCTCCAGGCGCGTGATGCTCTGCAGGGGCCGCAGCGTCCCATCCGGGTAGCCCCGCAGGTAGCCGGCCTTCACGGCCGCGGCCACCAGCCCCTGGTCGGCCGCCGGGACCTGGCTCCAGTCCGAGAAGTTCGGCGCGGGTCCCGTCACCGGGGTCAGCTCCTGGGCGCGCGCCATCCAGACGGCGAAATCCATGCGCGTCACGGGCTGGTTCGGGTGGAACAGGCCGTCGGCGGGCACCGTGAGCACGCCCGAGCGCTGCAGCTCGATGATGAAGGGCTGGGCCCAGTTGCCGGTGATGTCGGTGAACCTCTGCTGCTGGGCCGAGCCGGCCCCACTGGCCGCCCCCGTGGCGCCCGCGGCGCCCGTGGTGCCCGTGGTGCCTGTCGCGCCCGAGGGCGGGGTGGCCGGGGTCGAGCCGGCCGCCGCCGCGCCGCCGAGGGCGGGGGACAGCAGCATCAGGATGAGTAGCAGCGATAGCAGTCGGGTGCGCATGCGCACTGGCGCGCCTTACCTCCTCTGGCAAACGACAGGGTTTGCGCTTTGCCGCGCCTCCTCCTCCTCTCTTCACCGGCCTGTCAATGAACTGTAACCGCTCGGGTCTGCGCGGACCCGGGACGGGATAGACATGGCCCAGGGCGACGGCCGCCCTTGGGTGGCCGGCCGCCGGGGGGAGGGGCAACCGTGCACGTCGTGGGAGATCTGAGCTGGAGCGGGGTGCGCCGGGCCGTCGGGCGCTGGTGGCAAGGCGTTACGGAGGGCCCGCCGCTCAGGACCGTTCCGCGGCGCGGGCCGGAGCAGCCGGCGGCGCGCCCGCCCCTGGCGGGGCCCGGCCCGGTGGGCAGCCCGCGGGCCTGGCAGGCGACGCCCCGCGGCG
>JAJYVM010000021.1 GCA_021792015.1 Bacillota bacterium
TCCGCGGCGGGGCGCTGTTCGGGCGGTAGGGCCGAGGGTCGCCGGCGTCCGGACGGGCGCTGGGCGCTGCCATCGTCCGCGACCGCGCAGGCGGGCGCGGCGCGAAATGGGCGGCTTGGCGACCCCTCAGTCCGGCACCAGGAAGCCGGAGCCGGGGCGCAGCCGGAAGTCGGCCGACGGGAAGCGGAAGGGGTCGAGGCGAGCCGGGGCGGGCTCCACCCCCATCGCGACGCGGGCGGCCAGCTCGCCCAGGGCCGGGCCGCGGCCCACGCCGGAGCCGTTGTCGCCGCATGCGATGTAGAGCCGCTCCGCCACGGGGCCCAGCAGCGGGCGCCGGTCGGGGGTGGCGCCGCAGAGGCCGGCCCAGGACCGGCGGAGGTGCGCCGAATCCCCGGCGCTGGAGACCAGGCGCGCGAGGCCGGCGGCGATCTCCGCCTCGAAGGCCGGATCGCCCGCCTGCTCGTACGCGTCCGGGTCGTGCTCCCAGAGCTGCGTGCCGTCGCCCACCAGCAGGCTGCCGGGGCCGTCGGGCGTGATGTACATGTCGGTGGCCGTCTCGCTGATGATGGGCAGCGATTCGGCGGCCGCGAAGGCGATGGAGGACAGCTGCACGCGGTACGGGCGGTAGGGGATGTCGATGCCGGCCGTCTGCAGCAGCTTGCGCGTCCACGTGCCGGCGGCGATCAGGACGCGGGCGCCCTCGACGGTGGCGTGAGTCCCGTCCGGTCCGGCCGGCCCCTCCAGGCGGATGCGGTCGTCCGCGATGCGAACGGCGTGGACACGGTGGCGCAGGCGCACCTCCAGCCCGCGCGCGCGGGCGGCCGACACGATCGTCTGGGCGTAGCCTGTGGCGTTGAGGTGCCAGGCGCCTGGGGTCCAGAGGCCGAAGGTGTCCGTCGCCAGGCCGTCGACCAGGGGGAAGCGGGCCCGCACCTGCTCGGGTGAAAGCATCTCGGAGACCATGCCCTCCGCGCCAAGCTCGTCGGCGACGCGCCGGAAGGCGGGGGCCTCGGCCGTGCCGGCGACGACCAGGCGGCCGTAGCGCCGCACCATGCCGGCATCGCCGCTCGCCTGTGCCGCCGCCTCGAACAGGGCCCGGCTGCGCGCGACCCAGACGCGGTCGTCGGGGTGCCCGGCGAACTCGGACATGATCCCGCCGGACTTGCCGCTGCTCTCGCCGGCAAGCACGGGGCTGGCCTCCAGCAGCAGGACGCGGCCGCACCCCTGCTCAAGGGCCGCCAGCGCCGCCGCGCAGCCCCAGACGCCGCCGCCCACGATCACGAGGTCGTACATCGCTGCGCCCTCCCCTTCGGATGCCTGACGCAACGTCTCCCACTACTGCGACCACTGCGACGGCCGAGGCCGCAATTCACCCGGCGGGGCCTGGCCCGCCGGGGCGGGCCTACTCCCCCTCGCCGAACCGGTAGTTCGGCGGCTCCTTCGTGATCTGCACGTCGTGCGGGTGGCTCTCGCGCAGACCGGCGGCCGTGACCCGCACAAACCGCGCCCGTGCGCGCAGGTCCTCGATGGTCGCCGACCCCGTATACCCCATGCCGCTGCGCAGCCCGCCGACGAGCTGGAAGACCATGTCCGAGAGCGGCCCGCGGAAGGGCACGCGGCCCTCGACGCCCTCCGGCACCAGCTTGCTGGCGCCCTCCTGGAAGTAGCGGTCGCGGCTGCCCTCCTCCAGGGCGCCGAGCGAGCCCATGCCGCGGTAGACCTTGAACGAGCGGCCCTGGTAGATCTCGATGTCGCCGGGGCTCTCCTCGGTGCCCGCGAACAGGCTGCCGATCATGACGCTGCTGGCGCCGGCCGCGATGGCCTTGGCGATGTCGCCGGAGTACTGGATGCCGCCGTCGGAGATGACCGGCACCCCGAAGCGCTCCGCCTCCCGCGCCGCCTCGAAGACGGCCGTCAGCTGCGGAACTCCTACTCCCGCAACGACTCTGGTCGTGCAGTTGTGGACAGCGACTCGGTTGGCGACGTAGGATTCGTCTTCTTCGACCTCGAGGTTGTAGACGTCGAGCTCCTCGTGTCGGACCTCGACCTTGCGGATGGTCGCGTAGACATAGTCGTCGTCACGCCACATGGACTGCTTGTGGAGGCGGTCGGGACCAACCTGCAACTCCAGCAACTCGGGGAACTCCGCGGCGAACCGCCGGGCCTGGGCGCCGGAGAGGCGGACCTGATAAGTCGTGTGCCAATTGGGGCGCTTGGCATCCCACGCCGCGATCGACGGCATATATCCGAGGCGCACAAGGATGTCGGCGACCTGATAGGCGAGCGCGACCGAGGCCGTCTTGTAGCCCACACGGGCCTCGCCCTCCGTCGAGAGGACGGTGCCGTCGCCACGGAACAGCCCGATCACCAACTCGCGAAGGAGCTCCGCCGGCTGGTCGACGACCTCCACCGGGAGCCGCTTGTTTGCTGCGCCCGACGGAATCAAGCGCTGTAGGAATTGGGCAATGGCGTGATTGCTAATGAGTAAGGCCGTTGCATTTCGCGTCTTGTGGTGGACCAACGTGCATCCGGTGTACCCAAAGACGTCGTCAACCAAGCCCATGACTTCCGTTCGGTAATCGCGCTCGTCTCGGTGAAACGTCAGGCGGGCCTGCCTGTTGTTCGCATACCCCACGAAATGGCCTTCTGCCGCAAAATAGCCGAGTAGGCGCATGAGTTGCCGGCCCAGCACCAGATGCCGCCGCACTTTGCCCACCGGGCTTAGGGACTCGTACGTCATTTCCTCCACCCAGCGAGCGGACGACCCGTCGATGCTGGCCGTCCTCGACCACCCAACGAGCGCAGCGCCAGGCCTCTCGTCACTCGTCCTTACCAAGCGCGTGCGAGCCCGGCTCGGCCAGACCCACTCACTGTCGTGACCGTAGTGCGGCACGGCAGCGAGCATGTCAAAAATGATCGCTTGAGCCTTTGGATGCCGAATAGGCATAACGGCCATGTCCTGGGCTTCAAGCGTTCCCGCCGCCACCCAGTCAAGGCCGTGGTTCCACTTCGGCTTGTGGAAGTAGTACCCGCCGCCGAACTTCTTCTTGCGAGCTTCGGGTACATCAAAGTGCATGGCCAGGAACGGGTGGTTCGGCGTGACGCCCAAGGGCGCTGGCGACCCGTTGACCGTGACATAGACCATCGGTCCCGCGTATGGCCGCCGATACACCTTGGTGACGCGGCGCGCCCGTCCGCGATGGGTGATGACCATGTCCCCGACGACCACTTCGCAGATCGGCTTGACGGAGCCATCCGCGAGAGATACCAGTGAATCCCTTTTCAGACATATTGATCCCGGGCCAACGCCCGCCTTCACCGCATCCACGCCCGCCTCGCACAGGGCCCGGGCGCCCTCAGCCGTGGCGATGTTGCCGGCCACCACCTGCACGTCGCGCAGCGTCGACTTCACGTGGCGCGCCATCTCCACGACGCCCCGGTGGTGGCCGTGGGCCGAGTCGACCACGATCACGTCGGCGCCGGCCGCCGCCAGCCGCTCCGCCCGCTCCATGTTGTCGCGCCCCACGCCGACGGCGGCGCCCACCAGCAGCCGCCCCTGGCTGTCCTTGGCCGAGTTCGGGAACTTGCGCGCCTTCTCGATGTCCTTGGTGGTGATGAGGCCGACGAGGTGGTAGTGGGCATCGACCAGCGGCAGCTTCTCGATGCGGTGCCGCGCCAGGATCGTCTTCGCTTCCTCCAGCGTCGTGCCGATCGGCGCCGTGACCAGCCCCTCGGAGGTCATCACGTCGCGCAGCGGCCGCCGCGCGTCCGTCTCGAAGCGGAGGTCGCGGTTGGTGACGATGCCCACCAGCTTCCCGCCGTCCTCCACGATCGGCACGCCGCTGATGTGGTAGTGGGCCATGAGCTCCTCGGCGTCGCGGATGGTGTGGTGCGGGGAGAGGTGGAACGGATCGGAGATGACGCCGTACTCGGAGCGCTTGACCTTGTCGACCTCGGCGCATTGTCGCTCGGCCGTCATGTTGCGATGGATGATGCCGATGCCGCCCTCGCGGGACAGGGCGATCGCCAGCCGCGCATCGGAGACCGTATCCATGGCCGCGCTCACGAGGGGGATGTGGATGCGCAGGTCGCGGGTCAGCCGGGTCGAGGTGTCCACTTCGCGCGGCAGGACGCTCGATTCCGCGGGTAGGAGCACAACGTCGTCGAACGTGAGCCCGACCTGCCCGAACTTCTCTTCGGCCTTCATCGGCTACCCCCTCGGCACCTTTCGCACGAAGGTATCACATCACGGCTCGCGGCGGTAGCCGAGGTTTTCCAGCGTGCCCGCCCGGTCGCGCCAGTGCTCCTTGACCTTGACGTGCAGGGCGAGGTAGACCGGGCACCCGAAGATCCGCTCGATTTGGGCGCGCGCATGCGCGCCCACCGAACGCAGCATGCCTCCGCCGTGGCCGATGAGGATGCCCTTCTGCGACTCGCGCTCCACGTAGACCGTCGCCGCCACGTACAGGGTGCCGTTATCGCGCTCGACCGCCTCGTCCACGGCGACGTGCACGCTGTGCGGCACCTCGTCGCGGGTCAGGCGGAAGACCTCTTCCCGCACCAGCTCCGCCATCAGGAACTCGTCCGGGCGGTCGGTGAGGGCATCGTCGGGGAAATAGGCCGGGCCCTCGGGCATGGCCGCCACCAGGGCCTCCGCCAGGTCGGCCAGGCCCTGCCCGGTCAGGGCCGACACGGCGAACACCCCGGCCAGGGCCGGCAGCAGCGGGGCGTAGACCGGCAGCGCGGCGCGGCTGCCCGCGTCGATCTTGTTCAGGACCAGGTAGGCGGGGCAGCCGGCGCCGGCCACCATGGCGGCGGCGCGGCGGTCGCCGGGGCCGGGGACGGGCGAGGTGGCGTCGACGACCAGCAGCGCCGCGTCGACCCCCTGCAGCGCGGAGGCGGTGGCCTCGGCCATGCGCTCGCCCAGGCGGTGGCGCGGGCGGTGCACGCCCGGGGTGTCCAGGAAGACCACCTGGCCGTCCGGCCGGTGCATGACGCCCGCGATGCGGTGGCGCGTCGTCTGCGGCTTCTCCGAGACGATGGCGACCTTGGCGCCGACGAGGGCATTCATCAGCGTGGACTTGCCCACGTTGGGCCGGCCAATCAGGGCGGCGAAGCCCGAGTGTGTCACCGGCGCGTCCTCAGCACGGCCGCGAAGAGGATCGCCGCCACCAAGACCTGCAGGGCCAGATACGGCGGCGCCACGCGCCCCAGTGCGGCTGGCAGGGCCGGCAGGCGCGGCAGCAGGATGGCCAGGCCGACGGCGGCGGCGCCGCCCGCCGCGATCAGGACGGAGCCGGCCGCCAGGTCCTTGGCCAAACCGGCCAGCGGATGATCGTCAGGCGAAACCAGGTCGATGACCACCTCTACGGCCGTATTCGCTGCCTCCGCCGCCAGGACCAGGGCGCTGGCCAGAATGACGATGACCTGGCTCGCGCCGAGGATGGCGGCCAGGCGCCAGACCAGGAACCCAACAGCCAGCTGCAGGCGGAAGTTCGGGCCCCGGCGCCAACTCTCGACGACGCCGCGGCCCGCCGCGCGGAAGCTGCCCGTCCAGGTGCGGCGCCGCGGCTTCACCGCGTGATCCCCAGCTCCGCCATCACGGCCTCGGCCTCCGCGGCCATCGCCTGGGCGGCCTGGGGTTCCTCGTCGTCGTACCCAAGCAGGTGCAGGGTGCCATGGACAGCCAGGTAGCACAGCTCCCGATCCAGGTCATGGCCAAAGGCCTCGGCCTGGGAACGGGCGCGCGGCAGCGAGATCACCACATCGCCGAGCAGCCAGGGCTCTCCGGGTTCGGGCTTGTCATCCATCGGAAACGAGAGCACATCGGTGGGTGCATCGATGCCGCGGTACTGGCGATTGAGCTCCTGGACCTCGCCGTCGTCGGTGACATAGACCGAAACCTCGGCGGGTTCCGAGCCATGGCGCGCCAGGGCGCGCTCCACGCTGCGGCGGAGCAGCCCCAGCAGAGGCTCCGGCAACTGGTCCGTGCCAGGCGCGGTGGTGACGGCCGCGCTCACGCGCCCGCCCTCCGCCTGGCCGGCCGGAACTCCTGCACCACCTGCTCCGGATACTCGATCCGCGCGTGGTAGGCGCCCTGCAGCATGCGCACGAAGGTGCCGGCGATGGTGTCAACGTCGCGCAGGGTGATCGGCGCCCGGTCGAGCTGGCCCGTGTCGAGGCGGTCCTTGACCAACCGGCGCACGATCGACTCGATCTCGCCGCTGCTCGGCGTGCGCGCGGCCCGCACGGCGGCCTCCACCCCGTCGGCCAGCATGAGGGCCGCCTGCTCGACCGTGGTCGGCAGGGGGCCGGGATAGCGGAAGTTGGATTCGGAGATTTCCGCGCCGTCCGAGCCCGAGCGCGCCCGCTCGTAGAAGTAGCTGACGAGCTGCGTGCCGTGGTGGGTGCGGATGAAGTCGATGATCTCCTGTGGCAGGTGGGCCTCGCGGGCCAGCTCGACGCCGTCCTTGGCGTGGCTGATGATCACCAGGGCCGAGAGGTTGGGTGACAGGTGGTCGTGCGGGTTGCTGCCGCCCAGCTGGTTCTCAATGAAGAAATACGGCCGCTTGAGCTTGCCGACGTCGTGGTAGAGGGCGCCGATGCGCACGAGCAGCGCGTTGCCGCCGACGGCCTGCACCGCCGCCTCCGCCAGGTTGCCGACCATCAGGCTGTGGTGATAGGTGCCGGGCGCCTCGACGACGAGCCGCCGCAGCAAAGGCTGGTTGGGGTTGCCGAGCTCCAGCAGCCGCACCGGCGTCAGAATGCCGAAGATGTCCTCGATGTACGTGAGGCAGCCCACGGCCAGCACGCCGGCCAGCACCCCGCTGACGGCGGCCGAGAGGGCGTCGCTGCCCAGCTGCTGGCCCTCGGCGCTCGCCCCGCCGTACAGCAGCGCCAGCGCGGCGGCGGTGCCCGCGGCGGCGACCCCGGCATATAGCCCGGCCCGCACCAGATCGCGGCGCTGATGCAGCGTGCCGGCGCTGAAGGCCGCCACCAGGCCACCCGCAAGCACGGACACGCCCACGCTGGCGCTGTGGGTCAGCACGGCGGCAGCCGCCGCCAGCAGGGCGGCCGCGAGGACGGCCGTGCTCCCGCCGAAGGCGACGGCGAACAGGATCGTGCCGGCCCCGGCGGGCACCAGATAGGGCGAGAGCGGCAGCAGGGCCCGCTCCAAAGCCACCGACACCAGGATGATCATGCCGAAGAGCACCATGGCGCGCTCGCGCAGCAGCACCTCGCGGTCGTGCAGGCGCAGGAAGGCCCAGGCCAGACCCCAGATGACCGCCGACGCCGCGAGGGCGCCGAGGGCCAGGGTCCACGTGCTCGCCTCGCGCAGGAGGCCGGCGGCCCGCAGCAGGGTGAGGTCCTTCGCCGTGACGACGTCACCCTGGCGGACGATCACCTGGCCCGTCACGATCACGATCGGGCTGACGGCGTTGGCCGCCGCGGCTTCCGCCTGGGCCGTCGCGGCCGTGTCCTCGAGGTCGTCCGCCACCAGCGTGTCGCTGACCAGGCGGGCGAAGAAGTCGTCGACGGCCGCCGGGTTGCTCAGGCGCTGCACCTTGGCGGTCAGGCTGGCGCGCGCGCTTCCCAGCTCGCTCGGGCGCACCCCGGCCTGCAGGGCCGCGTTGAGGTCGGCCCGCGCCGCCGCGGCTGCGGCCGCCAGCGTCTCCGCGTCCGTGGTCAGCACGGCCGTCTGGTCATCCACGGGGATGCCCGGGGGCAACTGCGCGCTCAGCGCCGACTGCCGCTCGGCCGCCGTCAGCCCGGTCGCCTGCCTGGCCCCGTTCACGGCGGCCAAAGCGCTGTCGAAGCCGGCCAGCGACTGCTGCAGCAGGCCGGAGTCGATGCGGTAGACGGGCGTGACACGGGCGGCGGCGGCGGCGCGCGCGCTCTGCGTGTCCGGCTGGTCGACGAAGTCGTGCGGCGCCACGATGGTGGTCGGCGCGGCCTGCCCGGCCCGCAGGCTGACCTGGCTGGTCAGGGCGACGCTGGCGAAGACGGCGGCCAGGGCCAGCGCGAAGAGTGCGGACCAGAAACCGCGCCGGGCCGCGGAGTCCCGCGCGGTCCAGGGGGCCGCCTGCAGGCGGCGCCAGAATGCGGACGCGCGCATGCGCTTCACCGCCTGCTCACGGGTGCTCGGCCGCGGCCGGCCGCCGGCCGGCCGCGGACTCATAGCGTTCATAGGCGCGGATGATGGACTGGACCAGCGGATGGCGCACCACGTCGGTCTCGTCGAGGTCGATGAAGGACAGGCCCTCGACACCATCCAGGACGCGGCGGACCTCCTGCAGCCCCGACTCGCGGTCGGACGGCAGGTCCACCTGCGTAACGTCTCCGGTGACCACGCAGCGCGAGCCAAAGCCCAGGCGTGTCAGAAACATCTTCATCTGCTCCGGGGTCGTGTTCTGGGCCTCGTCCAGGATGACGAACGAATCGTCCAGCGTCCTGCCCCGCATGTAGGCGAGGGGCGCAACCTCGATGGAGCCGCGCTCCATGTAGCGGCTGAACGCCTCCACGCCCAGGATGTCGTAGAGCGCGTCGTAGAGCGGGCGCAGGTAGGGGTCCACCTTCTCCTGCAGGTCGCCGGGCAAAAACCCCAGCTTCTCGCCCGCCTCGACGGCCGGCCGCGTCAGCACCAGGCGTGTGACCTCGCGGCGCTTGAAGGCCGCGACCGCCATGGCCATGGCCAGGTAGGTCTTCCCGGTGCCGGCCGGCCCGATGCAGAACACCAGGCTGTCCTCGCGCATGGCCTCCACATAGCGGCGCTGGCCGATGGTCTTCGGTCGGATGGCCCGGCCGCGCGTCGTGGTGACCAGGGTGTCCGAGAAGACCTCGCCCAGGTCCTCCTGGCGGCCGTCCTTGGCCAGGCCCGCCGCGTAGCGCACGTCCTGCGCCGTAAGGTGGTGGCCGGCGCGCGCCAGGTCCAGCAGCTGACCAAGCAGGGCGATGGCCCGCTCGGGATCGGACCCCTCGATCAACAGCTCGTTGCCCCGCGCCAGCAGCCGGACGCCGAGCGCCCGCTCGATGGCGCGCAGGTTCTCGTCCTGGCGTCCGAACAGCTCGAGCGCCAGCCCGTTGTCAGGCACGGAGAAGCTCCGGCGATCCTCAGCTACGGTCCATCGCCTCCGCTGGCTTCGACTCCGGGCCGCGTCACGGCGCCGGCAGGGCCCTGGGGACGGCGATATCCTCCTCGGCCGGCAGCGTGACGCTCACCATGACCGCTGCCCCGCCCAGGGGAACATAGGTGAAGGTCGGCTCGCCCGCCCGCGCGCCGGCCGGCAACTGCCGCCGGAGGTCGGCTTCTGCGGCCGCCGCACCCTCGCCTGCCGCCTCCTGTGGGGTCAGCTGGCGCAGGACGCGGTCCACCTCGCGGTACGTCAACGACTGCAGCGCAATCGGCAACTCGAGCGCGCGCCAGCGGATTGTCCACTGCCGCGTGACGAGCTGGTAGTCCGCGAACGGCAGCGGCGTCGCGGCTCCAAGCCCGATCCGCCACCCGAACAGCACCAGGCGCCAGCGCTCGACCTCCCGACCCGTCGGTACGGAGATTTCACGGCGCAAGGCGATCTCCGTCGTCTTATGATACCAGACGTGCGCCATGACGGCGCCGCGGGGGGATTGTCCATCCGCGCCGGCGATCAGGGCCTGGCCGCGCACGACGGTCTGGCCCGGCACCACCAGCGCCCTGCCGCGGAGCGCGAGCACGCGCGTGACGATGCCGTCCGAGGCGGCGACGAGCTCGTACGGCCCGCTGGCCGCCGATTCGCCGGCGCCGGTCACGCGCTCGGCGATCGTCAGGTCGACCCGGACCCCCTGAATGCGAACGGCCGCCCAGGCAATGGACGGCACTCGCGCGGCCAGATCCTCCGACAGCTCGCCCGGATCGATGGCCGAGCGCAGCGCCCCCGCCCGCAGCCCCAGCGCCGCCGCGGCCGCCACCACCTCGGCCTGCGCGCGGGGGTCGCCGCCCCGCACCTGCACGACCCAGATCCGACTGCCGAACACCCAGAGCGCCGCCACCACGGCCAGCGCGCCAAGCACCAGCACGGGCCGCCCGGCCACGGTCCGCAGCCGAAACGGCAGTCCCCCGCGGTCGAGGATGTGGACGCGGGTGTGGGTCGCGCGCGCGGCCGCGCGACAGCGGCGAAACCCGTCCAGCCGCATGACGGCCTCTGCCTCGTCCGGCCCGATGCGGCGCAGGCTCCAGACCGGGTCGCCCGCGGCGGCGCATGCATTGACGAAGGCCGCCAGGGCCCGCCCGCGCAGGCGCAGCCGGACGAAGCCGAGGCAAAAGCGCAGGAATGTCGATGCTACGGCGCCGCCCTCCCCGGCGTGCGAGCACGCAAGCATTTGGGTGCGCGGCACCGGGACCCGCGCCTGCGCGCGGTCCGGCCCGGGCCGGAGCGGACCGTCAGGGCTCGAAGAGGATGGCGCGGAGCTGGCCGGTGACCGTAATCTCCTCGCCCCGCACGACGCCGACGCGCAGGTCCGCACCCCGCACCACGATGCGGCCGGCGCCGGCTGCGATGGTGACCTGATCCGGCGCGAACGCGAGCAGGCCGCGGTGGTTCTCCACCGTCAGCGACAGGCCCGCGACGGCCGTGAGCCGCGGCAGGTCGTAGACGAGGTCGGCAGGGAGGGCGAGCCCTTCCGTCGCCCGCCGCATCAGGCCCCCACCCGATCGCCCCCGGCCCGCGCCGCCCACCGCCGCGACCCACCCCCGCCCCACCGCTTGCCGCCCGGTGTCCCGGCGCCTGTCGTCGGCACTGCCGCATCCCGGCGGCTCGCGACCTCGGCTCGCTCCAGCCCCGTCGCGGCTGACCGCATCCGGACGGGTCCCGGACCAGCATCGCCACGCCGCCCAGGGTGGCTCCGGCTCACGTCATCCCGACCCAGCTCGGCGCGGCTCCCGCGGCCGCGGTTCGCGTCATCCAGCCTCGGCGCTTGCCGCTCGGCTTGCTCCCTCCAGGTGCCGCGCGGCCCAGCTTCGCCGCCGCCGCTCGCGCGGCCACGGCTCGCGTCATCCGGACCCATCCCGGCGCGCCTCGGCCCAGCTTCGCCGCGGCCGCCCCGCGGCCGCGGCTCGCGTCATCCAGACCCTATGTGTGCGCCGGCGGGCGTATGGCTTACGTGCGGCGCGACCATGCTACCGTCGACCCCGCGACGACCCCGTGGCCGCGCGCAGCGCGACGCGACTCGCCGACCCAAGGTCCGCGCCGGGATGCGGCGGGCGGTCCACGACGCTGGACCGCGAGCCGGCGGCCGCGCGGACCATGGCCGTCGACGGCCGGGAGACCCTCGGGACGGTCCGTGACGGCGCGGATCGCGGGGAAGGCGTCACGCAGTTCATCGCCGGAGGTGCGTAGGCATGGCGGTCGTGAACGTGATCGAGTTGGTCGCCGATTCCGAGGAGAGCTGGGAGGACGCCGTCCGCAGCGCCGTGGCCGAGGCGTCGCGGACCGTGCGCGGCATCACGGGCGTCGAGGTCGTGAACCTCACCGCCCAGGTGGATGAGGGCCGCATCAAGGCCTACCGGGCCAACGTCAACGTGGCGTTCCTGGTCGAGTCCGGCGCTCCGGCGCGTACCCGGTAGGCGCTCACAGGCCGAAGTCGAGCTCGATCGAGCCATTGCCCAGATGAACGGTCTGCAGGCTGAGGCCGGGGGCCGGAGCCGGCACGGGGATGACCAGCCTGCGCCCCGTGAGCAGCGCCGGCAGGACGCCAGGTCCTGCCGGCGCACCGCCGACCGTCAGCTGGTCGGGCTGCCAGAGCAGGTTGCCGCTCTTGATGGAGACCGGTCCCGCGAGCGTCATGCCCGAGGCCGCCAGCGACACCGCACCCGGCGCGACCGCCAGCGCCAGCGGGGCGATGGACACCGCGGCGTTCAGACCCGCCGCCGAAAGGGTCACCGCCACCTCCCCGGCGCCGAGGTTCACCGACACGTTGGCGGGCTGCACACTGGCCCACGATAGCTGCGACCATGTCGCCAGCACCCGGTTCAGCTCCGGCAGGCCGTGCAGGAGGGCCTGGTCGAGGGCGGCCAGGGTGGCGGCCGCCGATGCCGCCAGCTTCTGGGCAGCGGCCAGCGCGGCCGTCCTGGCGGCCCGATCCTTGGTGAGCTGGGCGAGCGTCGCCGCCTGTGCCGCCGTCTCGGAGGCCATCTGCTCGCTCGTCTTGGCGACCGCCGCCTCCTCCTTGGCCAGCGCCGCCTGGTCCGCGGCGGCTGTCCGCAAAAGCCCGACCTCGGCCGAGACGACCTGCGCCACCAGCGAGAAGCGCGTCAGGAAGTCGCTGAAGCTGGTGGCGTTCAAGAGGACCGCCACGAACGACACGCTGCCCTCCTCATAGAGGAAGCGAACGGCGGCGTCGACCTTTGCGCGCTGTCCGGCCACCTGGGTGGTGAGGATGGCGGCCTGCCGCCGCAGTCCCGCCAGGTGCGCCTGGGTGGCGGCGGCCCGCGCCTTGAGCGCGACCAGGTCGGCCTGGGCCCGCACGATCGCGGCGTCGGCGGCCGCGACCTGCCGGGCGATGCGGGCCACGGCCGCCGTCTGCTGCCGATATTGTCCGTAGACAGGCGCCGCCGGCGGCGTGGCAGCCGCGGCAAGGGCCGCCGCCGGCGGACCCAGGGCCAGGAGTGCGGCAAGCAGCAGCGCTCGTGACGCGGCCAGCAAGGGCGGGCTCCCTACCTCTCGCGGCGCTTTTCGGGTACCGCGTCCATGGTATGCGCGCCGCGCGGCGAGGGCGGTCGCTTCGCGTCCCCCACCGGACGGCAGTCGTCGCCGCAGACCCCCTTGAACCCGCAATTCTCGCACCGCCATGTGCCCCAGAAGCGATGCATGGTGTGGCCGCACACCGGGCAGCGTTCGTCCGTGCGAAATCCCATCCCTTGCCAACGGCCTGGGTGCTATCATGTTCGCGGCGCGCGTGCGCGCGCCGCGTCACGACGGCTTCCGAAGCGTTCGCGACGAAGGCGGCGGCTACCTTGCCCGGACAAAGTCGGGCGCTATAATAGTCCGGAAGGGAGTGACCCCGATGCGGACCGAACTGGTCTGGAAAGTCGGGGGCCAGCAGGGTGAGGGCATCGACAGCACGGGCATCGTGTTTTTGAATGTCTGCCACTCGCTAGGCTACCACACGTTCGGTTACCGGCACTTCATGTCGCGCATCAAGGGCGGTCACACCAACTACCAGGTGCGCGTGGCCACGCGGCCCGTCTATGCCGTCGGCGACCAGACCGACATCCTGATCGCATTCGATCAGGAGAGCATCGACTACAACTTCTGGGAGCTTCCGTCCGGCGCGTTTGTGATCGCGGACGGCTTCGGCGCGAAGCTTCCCGAGGAGCGCGGCGTCACACTGGCTGAGGTGCCGCTCACCAAGATCGCGTCGGATCTTGGCAATTCGCTGATGAAGAACATGGTGGCGATGGGCGCGACCTGCGAGCTCACGGGCCTGCCGGTCGAGCCGTTCGAGAAGTTCGTCGAGCGCCAATTCAGCCGCAAGGGCGACGAGGTGGTCAAGGCCAACCTCGAGGCCCTGGAGGCCGGGCGCAAGTATGTGCGCGAGCGCTGGGGCCAGCAGGCGCATTTCAAGCTGGAGGACTCGGGCAGCACGTCGGACGGGCGCCTGGTCATCGAGGGCGACTACGCCGCCGGCATGGGCGCGCTTGCGGCCGGCTGCCGTTTCCTCTCGGCCTACCCGATCACGCCCGCCAGCATGATCATGGAGTGGCTGGCCGTGCACTTCCCCAAGGTCGGCGGCGTGGTCATCCAGGCCGAGGACGAGATCGCGGCCCTGTGCATGGCCATCGGGGCCAACTGGGCCGGCGCGCGGGCCATGACCTCCACGTCCGGGCCGGGCTACTCGCTGATGCAGGAGGCCATCGGGCTCTCCGGGCTCACCGAGACGCCCGTGGTCATCGTGGACGTGCAGCGGGCCGGGCCGGCGACGGGCCTGCCGACCAAGCACGAGCAGGGCGACCTGAACGAGATCATCTACGGCAGCCATGGCGATATCCCGCGCATCGTGATCGCGCCCGGCACCATCGAGGAGTGCTTCTACGCGCTGGCGGAGGCCTTCAATCTGGCCGACAAGCACCAGTGCCCGGTGATTGTGGCCATGGACCTGTACCTCGGCATGTCGCGGGGCACGACACCGGAGTTCGACCTGGACCGGGTGCACATCGACCGCGGGGCGCTGCTCAGCGGCGCGGACGCCCTGGCCAAGGTCAAGGGCCAGTTCGAGCGCTTCGAGAACACGCCGTCCGGCATCTCGCCGCGGGTGCTGCCGGGCACGGCGGGCTTCATCCACCTGACGACCGGCGACGAGCATCAGTTCGACGGCCGGATCACCGAGGATCCGAAGATTCGCAAGGCGATCATGGATAAGCGCCTGCGCAAGATCGACGAGGTGGATTATCCGGGTCTCTCGGTGCGGGGCAGCCTGCCGGCCGACATCGTGCTGGTGGGCTTTGGGGCCACGACCGGCGCCCTCTGGGAGGCGGCGGACCGCCTGAACGCGGACGGGACGCGCGCGGCCGTCGTGCAGATGACCCGGCTCTGGCCGTTCCCGGCCGAGGAGCTGAGCGCGGCGCTCGATGGCGCCGGGTCCGTCCTGGTGGTTGAGAGCAATGCCACGGCCCAGCTGGCCCACCTGATCCGCAGCCGCATCGGCGGCGACCTGCTGCCGACGCTGCTCAAGTACGACGGCGACCCTATCCGGCCTGGCGAGGTCGAGATGCGGGCCAAGGAGGTCATCGCCGATGTCAGCGGCGCTCGTATCGCCTAAGTCGTTCGTCAGCGAGGAGCGGCCCACGTGGTGCCCCGGGTGCGGGGACTACGGGGTCCTGCAGGCCCTGCAGCGCGCCGCGGCCCAGCTCGGGCTGCAGCCGCATGAGATCGCGGTGGTCTCGGGGATCGGCTGCTCCGGCAAGATCAGCAGCTACTTCAACGCGTACGGCCTGCACGTGCTGCATGGCCGGTCGCTTCCCTGCGCCATCGGCGTGAAGATGGCCAACCCGAACCTGACCGTCATCGCCGCCGGCGGCGACGGCGACGGCTACGGGATCGGCGGCAACCACTTCCTGAACGCCATCCGGCGCAACATCAACATCACGTACATCGTGATGGACAACCAGGTATACGGCCTGACCAAGGGCCAGACGAGCCCGACGTCGGCCCACGGCTTCAAGAGCACGACCTCGCCGGCGGGCTCGGCCGAGAACCCGATGCACCCGCTGCGGCTGGCGCTGGCCAACGGGGCGGGCTTCATCGCCCAGGGCTTCTCCGCGGACCGCGCGCAGTTGGTCGACCTGATGGTCAAGGCCATCCAGCACAAGGGCTTCTCGGTGGTCAACACCATCAGCCCGTGCGTGACCTTCAACAAGGTCAACACGTATGACTGGTACCGCGAGCGGCTGCACAACCTCGACGAGGACAGCAGCCACGACCCGTCCGACAGGGCCTCGGCCTTCGCCAAGGTCATGGAGCACGGCGACCTGGTGCGTGGCCTGATCTATGCCGAGGAGGGGCCGTCTTACGACGAGTTCGTCCCCGGGTACACGACCAGCGCGATGGCCGACCTGGTCAAGCCGGCCGATCGGAAGCTCATCGACAAGCTGATGGCGGAGTACCGGTAGCGGCCGCCTACCCCCCGCTCCGGCTCGGGCGCGACGCGTTGAGATAGGTGTGGAAGAGAATCTCGCCGACCGTCACGGCCCCGCCCGTCACAAGGGCGGGGCCGAGGCTTACCGCGACGGGCATGACCAGCGGCAGCGCCCAGAACATCAGCGTGGCCAGCACGAAGTCGGCCAGCACGGCGGCCGAGTTGCCGGCGCTCGGCAGGATGATCACGTCGCCCAGGACGTACGCGATGAGCGTGACAGCCAGCGCCGCCCACAGGGCCTGGCCGATGGTGACGGCCGCCACCGCGGGCAGGACCAGCACCGTGATGACGCCGACCATCAGATACTTGACGATCAGCTGGGTCAGAACCCGCACGCAGAGTCCCCTGCGCCTAAGGCTGCCCGGCCGCGGGCAGCCTTAGCCTTTCCGGGGGAACCAAACCCGCGTGGTAGATCGCATATTCCCGGGCTTGGGGAACGGGCGCGAACTCGGCGTAGTAGGGGTCGCAGACGTTGAGGCCGGCGACGAACGGCCCGAGGAGGGCGTGCGCCTGCTCGGCCTTTCGGGCCGCATCGCCGTAGAGCGTGACGATCACGTCATGCTGGCGCCAGGCCTCCGGATCGACGCCGACCTGCCAGGGTGCAGACAGAAGGCCCCCGGCCAGGATCGGGCGGAAGGGCTTGCCGCGGGCCGCGCGGCTGCAGGCCGCAAGCAGGGACGAGATGGTGTGGCAGCGGACCCTGTCATAGGCTGAGGGCGCCTTGGCGGGTGGGAGCTGGCACAGGGCTCGCTTGCGCGCGTCCATGTGCGCAGCTCGCCAGTCGACGCCCAGTGCCTGCGCGCGGTCGCAGCAAGCCGTGCAGAAGCAGGTCGAGAGCGCGACGCGCTCGGGCGCCACGCCATATTTCACGTGGTGCCATTCGTGCGGCCACTGGCCGAAGTAGAGCGACTCCACGTCGAGGCCATCCACCCAGGGGCGCGAGGCGAGATCGGCCACCACGTCCTCGCAGTAGGCGCGCACGGCGGGGTCGGACGGGCACATGCAGTGCGGCATGGGGTCGCCGAAGCAGGTCTCCTGGCGCCGGGCGCCGCTGACGGCGCCGTCCTCGTGGAGCAGCACCGTCCAGGCGTGAAAGGCCGCAGGACAATGGGCGCCGGCTTCTTCAGCGTCCGTCGACACGACTGGAGGGCGGAGGCCGCGGTAGGCGGGCCCCGGACGGAAACGGGCGCCGGGCGCCATGATGCGCAGGCGGCCGTCGGGCGCGAGCACCTCGGCCGCGTGATACAGAACGGCGCACGACATCGTGTCGAAGCCTGCGACTGGAGGGTCGCCCGGATAGCACCATGCGCTTCGACGCATGGTGCCAGCATAACGCAGGGAATCATGGCCCCGGGAGGGTCGCCCGTGCCCATACTGTGGCTCGTGGTCATCGCGGTCGCGGGGTACATCGCCTTCGCGCTGGTCGCCGGCGTCGCCAAGCTCGTCGTGATCGTGGCCGCCGTCGCGGCGGCCATCTGGGTGCTGAGCCGCAGGCGCGCGCGTACGTAGGTTGCCCGGGACCGGGGGCGGGAACATAATGGGCCAAAGGTGGTGTCGCCGTGCAGCGCCACCGGTGGCCCACGCTCCTGCGCCGCGCGCACACGGCGGCGTTCGCCCTGCTGCCGCTGCTGCTGGTAACGGGCGCCCTCATCTACTTCCCCGCCACGCACACGGCCCTGATCCCGGTCCTCGGCGCCATGCTCTGGATCCATGCCGTCGCGGGCATCGCGTTCCTGGTCCTGCTCTTTCTGCCCGTCCTCGCCGCCCTCCCCCAGCGCCGCTTCGCGTGGCCGGACTGGCTGATCAGCCTCGGGGTCGGCGCCGCCTGCAGCGTCACGGGCATCCTGATCTGGCGGATCGGCTGGTTCCCGGTCCAGTGGCGGGCAAACGCCTTCCTCCTGCACGGGGCGACCGCCATCGCGCTCGGCGCGTGGGCCGCGGTGCACACGGCCCGCCACATCGCCCGGGCCAAGGTGCGGCGCGACCCGCTGCCCATCGAGCTCCGATCCGGCGTCGGCCGCCGCGACTTCCTGCGGGCCGCCGGCGGCGGCGTCCTGCTCGCCGTCTTCGCATCCATCTCCCTCGACACCATCGTGCGCGTGCTGGCCAACGCCGGCAGCGGCGCCGCCTCGCTGTCCACCTCCGGCTGGCAGATCTACTCGGTCGTGAGCCCCATGCCCGACATCCCGCCGGCGGACTTCCGGCTGCGGGTCGACGGGCTGGTCGGCAGTCCCCGCACGTTCACCCTGGCCGAGCTGCGGGCCATGCCCTCCACCATCGGGGTCTACACGTGGCAGTGCGTCACGGGCTGGCTCGTGCCCAACGTCCAGTGGGAGGGCAT
>JAJYVM010000464.1 GCA_021792015.1 Bacillota bacterium
CAGCGCTGTGCACAGGGAAGCTGTGCATCGGGAATTGGAGGTTCCAGCCATGCGCGCATATGGCATCGGTGCGGTCGCGGTCGTGCTGGCGTCGCTGCTGCTCACCGGGTGCGGGAGCTCCACGGCTGCCCAAACCCCTGCCGCCGTGCCGGTTCACCACGTGGGGCACGGGTCCGCCGCCACGGCCGGGAAGCGGGCAGCTCGTGGCACCCGCCGGGCGGTCGCGGCAAGGGCGCCGCAGGTGCGCTTGACGGATGCCCTCGTCAAAACCGCCAGCCCCGGCTCGCTGATGGTGCTCACGTCCCAGGGCGCGGTCGTGACCGTGGTCATCGGCAAGAGGACCCGCCTGGTGTCCTCCGGCACCGCGCTAACCTTCAGCGAGCTGTCCGGCCGGCACGTGACGGTGGTCGGGCACCGGCTGGCGGACGGTTCGATTCGGGCCTCTTCCGTGGCGGTGGTCGGTTGAGGCGCCGACGGCGGCTGCCTCGCTTACGGTCAGCGACCCACCCGCGAAGGGCTGCGGGGCACGGCGGCGCCTCTGCCAAGCAGCGCACGCCCGGGGGCGGGCGATCGCTACGCGGACCGAGTGGCAGGAAGATCGATCCAGAAGGTCGTGCCCCGCCCCGGTGCGCTGTCCACACCGACGGCACCGCCGTGCTGCTGCACGATCTCGCGCGTGATGGCCAGACCGAGCCCGGCTCCGCCGCCGCGGCCCGAGCGCGAGGGGTCGTCGGTATAGAAACGGTCGAAGACGTGGGGCAGCGCTTCGGGCCCGATGCCGGGCCCGCTGTCGGTTACGGCGAAACGGAGCTTGCCGGGCAGCGGTGAAGCGCCGACGTTCAGTCTCACCGTGCCCCCTGCGGGCACCAGGCGGATCGCGTTGCCCATGAGGTTGGACAGTGCCTGGACCATGCGGTCGGGGTCGACCTCCACGATCAGGCCCGGGTCGCAAGCGGCCGCGGCCGTCACCCGCGGACCTGCCTCGCCTGCCAGAACACGTGCACGCGCCATCACCTGGTCACAGAGGTCCTTGGGGTCCACCGGCTGTGGGGAAAAGCGGAACTGGCCGGTCTGCAGCTTCGCCAGGTCGAAGAGGTCCTCGACGAGGCGGACCACGCGTGCGACCTCCTGGGCCACGACGGTCAGCGTCGGCTGCTGCTCCTGGCGGGGCACGATCCCATCCTGCAGCGCCTGGACGAGTCCCTGGATGGAGGCGACGGGCGTGCGCAGCTCGTGCGAGATCGCCGCGACGAATTCGCGGCGGCTCCGCAGCACGTCGTCGAGGCGGGCGGCCATGTGGTTGAAGCTGGCGGCCAGGCGGCCGATTTCGTCCGACCGCGCGGCGGGCAGATGCAGGCTGAAGTCGCCTCGGCTCACCTGCTCGGCGGCCGCCGCCATCCCGGCCAGGGGGCCGGCGATGCTGCGCGCCAGCCAGTATGCCGCCGCCACCGACAGGACCAGGCCAACCAGCAGCGCCGACCAGACCGGAGTGAGCGCCAGGGCCGCGGTGCGTCCGATGGAGCGCAGGGATCGCCCCAAAATCACGGCCCCCAGCAACTGGCCGCCCGAGGTGCGGATGGGGGCGGCGGCGATGATCGTCGGGATGCCGCCGGCCCCGGACACCGTCGCGTGCTGCGACGCGCCGTTCGCGAGCACATGGCGGATGACCGCCCGGGCCGCAGGATCGCTCAGATCGCCGAGCCGGCGTGACCGGTGCAGGAGCTGCCCGCTGGCGTCCACCACGCTGAACTCGGCGCGTGAGAGGCCGCCCGCCAGGCCCAGCAGACGCTTGATCGCGGGGTTGCGCGGCTCGAAGAAGTGGACCGACTGAGGTCCTTGGCCGAGGAGGCGACCCACACGGTCGGCCTGCACCGTCAGCTGCGATCTGGCCTGCGCCAGGGCATGGCGCTGCAGTAGGCTGAATGAGAGGCTGCCGACCGCCGCCAGCACGAGCAGCGTCAGGGCTATGAACGCCACGAACAGACGACCCCGCAGATTCACCGTCCCGGCTCATCGCGCGTCTCGCCGAAAAACCGGTAGCCCACGCCCCAGACCGTCCGGATGTAGCGTGGGCGCGCCGGCTGCGGTTCGACCCGCTCCCGCAGGCGGTGGATGTGGGTGTCCACGGTCCTTGGGTCGATGAACTCCGCCCCGCCCCATACGGCCGCCAGCAGTTCACGCCGGCTGAATACGCGCCGGGGGCTGGACACCAACAGCCAGAGCAGGTCGAACTCCTTCCCCGGACAGGGCGCCGGCTGGCCGCGAACCATCAGCTCACGAGCATGGCGATCGATCGAGAAGTCGGCGAACTCGAAGCGCTCCGCGCCCCCCGGCACCTGGCGGCGACCGTCGACCCGACGCCGGAGCGCCTTGATCCGCGCGACGAGTTCTGCGGGACGGAACGGCTTGGTCAGGTAATCGTCGGCCCCAAGACCCAGACCCAGCACCACGTCCGTCTCGTCGTCGCGCGCGGTGAGAATCAGGATCGGCACCGACGTGCGCGACACCAGCTCCTGGCAGACGCTCCAGCCGTCGCGTCCAGGCAGGAGCAGGTCGAGGACGACGACATCCGGCCGGTGCTCCAGCGCCAGATGCAACCCGTTTTCCCCGTCCCCCGCCTCGATCACGACGAACCCTTCACGTGCCAGGTACAGCCGGACCACCTGACGGCTGGGGGCTTCGTCGTCGATGACGAGCACGGTCGTGGACACGGCAGTGGCTTCTGCGCACGCCGGAATGCACCTGCCGTGGAATGGGTCAGTGCCCCGGTCGCTGCCGCGCGTAGGTGGCCCCGGTGCCCGAGCCGGTGTGGCGCGCCTCCGGATCGGACGTGAGCGGACCGATCGATACGGCGACCTTGAGCACTGCCTGGCGCCTCCGCCTCGGGGCTGCGATGGGGGCTTGGCCGCAGGCGCCATCGGTCATCAAGCGCAGCCGCCTCAGCTCCCCGGCAGCCGCAAAAGCCCGCTGCTGGGATCGGCGGGGATCAGCCGTGCGCCGGCGGCCCAGCCGAATAGCGCGCGGAGATCGTCCAGGTGCCGGTTGGCCACGGCTGCCCGGGCGTGGCGGCGCAGCCAGCCGCGGTACAGCAGCAGCTCCTGGGCCGTCACGCCCACGGGCTCAACCGCCCGCCCGAAGCGGCGAGTGTACCAGGTGGCGAACTCGGTGAAGGCA
>JAJYVM010000465.1 GCA_021792015.1 Bacillota bacterium
GGCCAGTGCCCTGCCCGTCACCCTGGAGCTCACGCTCGTGTCCCTGATCATCGCGGCCATCATCGGCATCCTCAGCGGCGTGATCGCCGCCGCGCGCTTGTACACGAACACCGACTACGCCGTGAGTGCCGCGGTTGCGCCAGCGGCCACCCTTCCAACCCAGCAGCAGTCCGTGCGGAACGGGCACGACACCGCCTCAAAGCCGCGAGCCCCGCGCTCTCCACAACCACGGCATCTGTACACGCCAGTAGTGCGGTCGCCCTTGCCGTCCGTCCGGGCCGGACCCCACCCGATCGCCTCCACCAGCCCGCCCGCGATCGTCCCCAGTCAAGCCAACCACAGAATCCTTCATCCCCGGTCACGCTTTGGCAGCGCTCACCCGGCGCAGCAGGACAGCTTGTTCACGTCCCGTCCGAAGGTCTGGGCGGCAAGCCTGATCCCCTCGGCCATGGTCAAATACGGCGCGAGGGTCTCCACCAACTCGGCCACGGTGAGGCGGAACCGCACGGCCAGGGTTGCCGCATAGATGGCGTCCCCGGCATTCTCCGCCACGACGTGCGCGCCCAGCACTTGGTCGGTGGCGGCGTCAGCGACCAACTTGAACAGGCCGCGCGTATCGCGGTTGACGATCGCCCTCGGTACAGCCGAGAGCGGCAGCACCGAGGTCTTGACGTCATACCCCGTCTCCCGCGCCGCAGCCTCCGTCAGCCCCACCGTGGCGATCGCCGGGCTGGTGAAGGTCACCGCCGGCACCACGCCGAGGTCGACCTGCCTGTGCGCGCCGAGCGCGTTCTCTGCCGCGATCCCGCCCTCATAAGCCGCCACGTACACAAACTGCGGCCCGGCGGTCACGTCCCCGGCCGCCAGGATGTGCGGGACGTTCGTGCGCAGCTCGGCGTCGACCACCACCTCGCCGCGCGCGCCGACCCTTACCCCTGCCTGCTCCAGGCGCAACGCCTCGGTGTTCGGCCTCCGGCCCGCCGCCACCAGGACCTGCTCCGCCTCGACCGTACGCCTCCGGCCGTTCACATCGATCAGTACCCGTCTAGCGTCCCGACCGCCCTCCACGCGCTCATAACGCACGCCCGTGATGATCTCGATACCCTCGTCGTGCAGCACCTCCGTCATGGCGTCGCCGATCTCGGGGTCGTACGCTCCCAGGAGCCGGGGGCTTCGCTGCATCAGCGTGACCCGTGCTCCAAGGCGCCGCAGAAGCTGCCCGAGTTCGAGGGCGATGTAACCGGAGCCGATCACGGCGATGCTGTCGGGAACGTGGTCCAGGTTCAGTGCCGTCGTGCTGGTCAGGTACCCGGCCTCGGCCAGCCCGGGGATGTCCGGCACAGCTGGCCGGGCGCCCGTGGCGATGAGAAAGGCGTCGGCCTTGATCGGGCGGTCCCCGACCTGCAGCGTGTGGGCGTCCACGAAGGCGGCTTCGCCCCGTACGAGATCCCAGCCGTACTCGCCGATCAGGTCCTCGTACTTGTGCTGCCGCAATTCCGCGACCAGTTCGTCCTTCTGTCTCACCAGCGTGACCATGTCGACGCCAGCCGCCCCGGTGCCAATTCCGGCGAAGGCGTGATGCCCCGCCAGGTGGTAGATCTCGCCCGCCCGCAGCATGGTCTTCGAGGGCACGCAGCCGATGTTGACGCACGTGCCGCCCAGGGTTCCGCGCTCGACCATGACGACTCGGGCGCCCCGGTCCCGGGCGCGGATGGCCGCCGCGAACGCGGCACCGCCCGAACCCACGATGGCCAGGTCGTAGTCGCCGCCCCCCGCCCGCGGAGCCTGGAAGCTCCGCTCTCCCGTGACGGCGGCAGCGTCTTCGACTTCCACGGAGAGTGGCCGATAGCCGGCCGCGGCGACGGCCGAGTCGAGGACCGACGCATCGACCGGGCCGACTAACCGGAAGCGTGCTTCACCGCGCCGGAAGTCGGCCTTCACCTCCTCGGCACCGACCCCCTCCAATGCCACCTGCACGTGGTGCTCGCAGTCGGCGCACGACATGCCGGCGATGCGCATGCGCACACGTTGCTCCTCCATCCTTGCACCCATCCCTTCGCGTAATGGCTTCAGTCTCCCGAGCGGGAACGCGGGCACACCCGAAGGACGGCGGGTCTACCGCCCCGGCGGCTTATCGCTCCCCCTCAGCACGTTGTGCCGGTTCTACGGCCCTGGGCGGATCGACCCGCCGGATCACCTGCGCGCACCGCTGCCCCGCGTTGGACCGCCGTGTTCTCGTGAGTTCCCACAGCCCGAGGCCGGCCGCGAGAACGCCGAGCGCAGCGTAACCGTAGCCTTTAACCCAAAGGATCGCGCCCGTGCCTCCGGCGGAGAGCAACAGGGGCAGACCACAGCAGAGCGCCGGCAGAAGCAGAACCAGCCACCATGCGCCCATCCTGTCGTCCCCTGGGTCACGACCGGATCTGTCCATCAAGCAGTCCCCCCGCGGGCCTTATAGGCGTCGCCCGATGCCGACCCGACGTAGCCGTCGAACATCCGCTGCAGTCGCCCAGAATCCGGCCGCCCGATCCGTCCGACGCGGGCAAATCGTCTCGGCGACACAACCCGCGCACCCTCCCCGACTCAGATCTGCATGAACTCCGCCCCGGGGCCGCCGAGCCAGTAGTGCAGGAGATAGAGTCCCATCGCCAGCACCACCCCGCCCGACAGTCGTTCCACCCAGGGGAGCGCCCAGTCGAACGCCCGTTGCAAACCTCCACGGGCCAGCGTCGCCGCCACCCAGACCGCCGTCACGACCACGCCCATCCCGAGCGCGTAGAGGGCGAAGGCCCGCGCACCGGACACCCACGAGCCGCTGGCGAGCGCACCGGCGACCAGCGCGGCGAACAGCGGAAAGGTACAGCCGAGCGAGGCCAGTGCGTAGGCCAGGCCGTCCAGGTAGCTCCCGCGCAACCCCGAGCCGGCCGCCGGCGAGATTCGCCCGGCCATCCGCCCGAGGCTGCCCGCGTTCACCTGCTTGCCGATCAGCAGCAGTGAGCCCACCACCGCCAGTGCGGCACCGATCAGGAGGCCCAGGTAGGGCAGCGCCTTCGCCAGGAACGGGATCGCCAGGGAGCCGGCCGCACCCACCAGCCCGAAGACGGTAAGGAACCCGACCGTCATCGCCGCCCCTGC
>JAJYVM010000466.1 GCA_021792015.1 Bacillota bacterium
GATCAGCCTCCTGGGGCGTGACGCGCTCTTGCGCCGCCGCCTCATGGAGGGGCAGCGCCCCGACCGGCCGTGGCTCGCGCGACGCCTGGCCGCGCTCAGCGAGACAGCGGTCGGCGGAGGCTTCGATCTGATCGACCCGAACGCGCCCTTGCCGCAGCCCCAGGCCTTGCTTCTCCTCCCCCACCTCCTCGAGCGAGGCATCGTCGCCGAACCAGGGCATCGCGGCGACCTGCGCTCCCTGCGCGTGCGCGCATCCCTGTCCGCGCAGGAGGCGGACGCCATCGTGCAGGTGATGGAGCGCCGCCACGCCGCAAAGATGCGGCGGTTCGCGGCCCTTGTGCGCTACATGGAGGCTTTCGCATGCAGGCGCGACGCGCTGGCCGACTACTTCAGCGCGCCGCGCGTCGCGGACCGCCCGGGCGTGTGCTGCGATCACTGCCATCCCGACGCGTTCGCCAGGGCGCCTCGGCCGTCCCCTCGGCCCGCGCGATTCGCGCCGCGGCCCGAGCCTGCGTCCGGCAGCATCGCCGCCCCGGCCGCGGCGCCGCTTGCGCCCCCTGGCGCGGGGGAGATCGCCGTCGCGGCGCTCGACTGCGAGATCCTCGACCGCCCTACGGGGCGCGAGGGACGAACGACCCGCCTCCTGGTTTGGAAAGGGGACGGCGCGGTGGCCTTGCACGACGCCCTGGGCGTCGCCCCCGTCGTCGCCATGGCGGCCCCCGGTCCGTGGCGCTGGCAGGCGGCTGAGCGCCTGCTCACATGGGGCACCGGCGAAGGGCGGCTGTGCTTGCGCATCCATGGCGTGCGCTGGTGCCAGCGCGTGGCGGGGAGCGCGGCGGCGGAGGCAGCGGCCGCCTCGGAGTGCGACCGCGCACCGGCCCGAGAGGCGGCCGGGCCAGGCGGCGGCGACAGCGCCTTGCGCGAGGCGCTCCGGCAGTGGCGCCGGGAGAAGGCGCGCGAACGCGGCGTGCCGGCCTACGTCATCTGCTGGGACCGGCACCTGGACGCGATTGCCCGCGAGCGGCCCCAGAGCCAGGAGGCGCTGGGGCGCATCGCCGGCCTCCCGGCTCCCACGCGGCAGGCCTACGGACATGAGCTCCTGGCCCTTGTCGCCGCAGCGGCGGGCGAGGGCGTGGCGAAGGCGTGAGCGGCCGAGCCGTGGACACGGGGCGCCGGCAGGGATGTCGGTCCGACCCGTCGCGGCCTACCGCCAAGCCGCCACGGGCGACGCGCTGCGTCGCGCCGGCTCGCATGCCGTCCGGCCTCGTCTCTCGCCCGCGGGCCCAGCGACCGGCGCACCGGCCATAGCGCGGCGTGCGCCGCCGGAGCGGGCTGAGCTAGCGGGCCTCGTCCACGATGCTCCGGACGACCGCCTCCACCTCGTCGGCCGTCTGCCGCACGGCCGGGCCGGTGAAGAACTGCGCCATGAGCGTCGGCAGCATGGCCGACAGGTGCACCCGTCCCTCCAGCTCGTAGACGGTGACCTTGCACGGCAGGAAGGCGCTGATCTCGATGTCCTCCCGGAGGACCTGGCTCGCATATCGGGCGTTACAGATCTCGACGATCTTGAGCGGCTCCTGCTCGAAGCCCTTCTCCTTCAGCGTGGCCGCCACGTCGTGGACATGCAGGACGCGAAAACCCTTGTCGGCGGTGGCCGCCTCGACCGCCCGAACGGCGTCGTCGAACGCCTTGTTCGTCGCGACCGTGTAGGTCAGCTGGGCGCTCGCCGCAGCCATCAGCGCACCTCCTCAACCACGTCTTGCGCCGCTGGCGCGGGACCGTATCGCGGCAGGCCGTCGAGCGCTTCGCCGTTCAGCACCGCGACCGGCACGAGCTCGCTGCGCCCGGCCATGGTCGCCGACACGCCGCAGTACCGCTCCATGGACAGGATCACGGCGCGCCGCACCTGATCGGCCGTGGCCGGGCCGTCGATGCGGTAGGTCACCTCGACGCGGCGCAGGTACTGCGGATGGGTGTCTGCGCTTTCTGCCCGCGCGCTCACGGAGAAGCGCTCGGGGGTCGCGTGCATCTTTTCCAGAATGCTCACCACGTCCATGCCCGTGCAGCCGGCCAGGCCGAGGGCAACCAGCTCCTTCGGGCCGAAGTGTTCACCCACCGCCTCCGAGTCAACCGGTGCCACCGTGAGCTCGCCGCGCGAGGCGCGGCCCCGGAACGTGAGTCCCTCCTGCCAGCTCACCTCTGCCTCGATCACCCTTGCACCTCCCCATGACACTCCGCGCCGCCCATCTACCCAAGCCTGTGTGCTACGACCCGATGCCTTGCCGCAGCGCCCGTCGGATCGCGTCCGCATCGAACGGCCCCGCGCCTTCGTTGATTGCCTCCGCCACGCGGCAGGCCTCCACGACGCGACGCACGCTGTCCAGGGCGCCCTGCATGGCCGCGACCTGCGTCTGGATCGCCTGGCAGCTCGCGCCGCGGGCGACAAGCGCCTGCACGCCGCGCGCCTGGCCCTCGATGCGCCTGAGGCGGCGCGTCAGGTCCTGCCGATCCCAGTACCGCTCGCTCGGGCCCTCGGCCGGCATTTTGGCGTCGCCGACGCCAGCAGTCGGCTGCTGCCTCGACACGCAACCACCTCCCGTCCCACCTGCCGGCTTGACGCCCTCATCATATACCCCATGGGGTATGTGCGCAACCCGGGGGGCGCGGACGGAATCTGCCTGCGTGACCCGCAGCCCGGTGCCGCGCGCTCTGACCCTTCCTCCTCCCATGTCGCCTGGGACCGGCCGGCCGGCGTCCAGCCGGTGCTTCGGGGCACGACCGGCGCGGACGCCTACCCCCTCGGGCTTGCGACGACGGGCCGAAGGGCGCAGGCGTCTTGTCCGGTCGTCCCGGATGTCTGCACGAGGGCGGCATACGGCCTGCAGGGTGACACGCCCGACGCCTTTGCGCCTCCCCCGTCGGCCGCGTGGTCCGACGACCTCGAGCGCCCGGACCTGCTGCCGCTATGCCGGGTGCCAAGGCGGCGCCGCCCGCCGCCCATGCTCCGCGCGGCGGCGCGCCCGGCCGCCGCTGCTCCCGGGCGGCAGCGGATGAGCCCGTCAGCGCGCCATGGCCCAGCGGAACCGCCACACGGCCAGGGGCAGGAAGAGCGCGACCAGGCCGACGCACC
>JAJYVM010000022.1 GCA_021792015.1 Bacillota bacterium
GATGGCATCCGCCACGCGCGCCGTGAGGTCGGTGCCGTCCGTGGAGCCATGGAGCGCGCGGTCTCTCCGCGCGCGGGCGGCTTCAAAGGAGCGCGCGGTCTCTCCGCGCGCGGGCGGCTTCAAAGGAGCGCGCGGTCTCTCCGCGCGCGGGCGGCTTCAAAGGATCGCGGACGTGCTGCGCGTGAGATGCACGTCGGCCCCCGGCGCCTGCAGCAGCGGCACGGCGTCCTGGGCGATGGCGAGGCCGTCGCGCTGCAGCCCCGTCGCGGCGCTCTCGGCCCCGCTGTGCGAGCCGTGGCCTGGGTCGAGGACGATGACGCGCCCCTGCAGCGGCGGCGCAGGGGTGGCGGTCGCCGTGGCCCGGACCGAAGGCGCGGCTTTGGTGGCGACCGCCGTCGCGGTCGCCGCATCATGACCGCCGGCGCCTGGGTGGGCTGAGCGGGCGCGCCGCAGCCAGCCGCAAAGGTGAGGACGGCACCGAGGACCGCGCTACGCCACGGTCGCCAGCGAGATCACCGGCACCGCGGGCAGGGATCCACGCCCCTTCAGAAAGCCCAACTCCACCAGGAAGCCGAACGCCACGACCTCGCCACCCAGCCGCCTGGCCAGCTCGGCGGCGGCGCGGCCCGTGCCGCCCGTCGCCAGCAGGTCGTCCACCACGGCCACCCGCTGGCCGCGGCGGATCGCGTCGGCGTGCACCTCCAGGCGCCCCTGCCCATACTCCAGGGCGTAGGCCACGTCGATGGAGGGCCCCGGCAGCTTGCCCGGCTTGCGGGCAGGGACCAGGGCCGCACCCAGGGCCAGGGCCACGGGCGCGGCGACCAGAAAGCCCCGCGCCTCGATGCCCACCACGACGTCGGGCGCATGCGGCCGCAGCGCGCCCGCAAGGTCGGTCACGCACGCCCCGAAGGCGCGCGCATCCGCCAAAAGGGGCGTGATGTCCTTGAACACCACGCCCGGTGTGGGAAAGTCGGGCACATCCCGCAGGTGCGCCAGGATGTCGGTCAGTTGGCGGCCTCCCCCGTCCAGCGCACGATCGGCTTCCGAGCCGCGGTGGCCTCGTCCATGCGCCCCACCGGCGTGCTGATCGGCGCCGCGTGCAGGGACTCCGGATCGCGCTCCGCCTGGGCGACGATGGCGGCCATGGCGTCAGCGTACGCGTCCAGGACCTCCAGGGTCTCCGTCTCCGTGGGCTCGACCATCATGGCCTCCTCCACGACGAGGGGGAAGTACACCGTCGGGGCGTGCATACCGCGGTCGAGGATGGCCTTGCCGATGTCGAGGGCGCGCACCCCGGTCTTGGCCTTGAGCGACTTCGCCGAGACCACGAACTCGTGCATGCAGCGGCGGTCGAAGGGGACGTCGAACAGCTCGCCCAGGCGCGCCAGCAGGTAGTTGGCGTTGAGGACGGCATGGCCGCTGATGTCCTCCAGCCCGTCGCGGCCGTTGGCCAGGATGTAGGTGAAGGCCCGCACCAGGACGCCGAAGTTGCCGTAGCCGGCCCGGACGCGGCCGATGCTGTGGGGCAGGTCCCACCGCCAGCTGTACCGCCCGTCGCCGCGCGCGATCAGCGGCACCGGCAGGTAGGGCACCAGGGACTCCACGACGCCGACGGGGCCGGCCCCGGGCCCGCCCATGCCGTGCGGCGTGGAGAAGGTCTTGTGCAGGTTGAAGTGCACGATGTCGAAGCCCATGTCGCCGGGGCGCACGCGGCCGACGATGGCGTTGGCGTTGGCCCCGTCGTAGTAGAGCAGCCCGCCCGCCCCGTGCACGATGGCGGCGATCTCGTCGATGTGCTCGTCGAAGAGGCCGAGGGTGTTCGGGTTGGTCAGCATCAGGGCGGCCACGCTGTCGTCGCAGGCCGCCCGCAGGGCCGCCACGTCCACCCCGCCGCGGGCATCCGATGCGACCTCGACGACCTCGTAGCCGAGGCCGGCCGCCGTCGCCGGGTTGGTGCCGTGGGCGGAGTCGGGGATCAGGACCTTGCGCCGCTTGGCGTCGTCGCCGCGGTGGCGGTGGTAGGCGCGGGTGATGAGCATCCCCGTCAGCTCGCCGTGGGCGCCGGCCGCCGGCTCCAGCGTGAAGCGGGCCATGCCCGCCACCTCGCAGAGGATGTGCTCGAGCTGCCACAGCAGCTCCAGCGCGCCCTGGGATCCGCCCTCGGGGCTGAACGGGTGCAGGCCCGCAAAGCCCGGCAGGCTGGCGGCGACGTCGTTGAGCTTCGGATTGTACTTCATGGTGCAGGAGCCCAGCGGGTAAAAGCCCTTGTCGATGGAGTAGATGCTCTCGGAGAGGCGCGTGAAGTGCCGGACGGCGTCCAGCTCGGAGACCTCGGGCAGCGCCGGAGGCGCCTTTCTCGTCCCGGGCGGCAGGGGCGTGGCCGGTACATCGGAAGCCGGAAAGGTCACCGCCCGGCGTCCGGGGACGGATCGGTCGAAGATCAGCGGCTCGCTCATGCCAGGACCTCCCGCAGGGCGGCGACCAGGCCGTCGATCTCCGCCTTGGTCCGCCTCTCGGTCACGGCGACCAGGAACGCATCCTTCAGGTCGGGGAACCAGCGGTCAAGCGCCGGCCCCACCAGGTACCCGCGGTCCAGCAGCGGCCCGACGACCGCCCTGGGCGCCCGCAGCGCGAACTCCTGGAAGAACGGCCGATCCGGAAAGGCCAGCTTCACGCCGGGCAGCTTGGTCAGCTGGTCCGCCGCGTAGTGCGCCTTCTGGTAGGACAGCTCGCCGACCTCGCGCAGGCCCTGCGGGCCGAGCAGGGTCAGGTAGATGGTGGCGGCCAGGGCGCAGTAGGCCTGGTTGGTGCAGATGTTGCTGGTGGCCTTGGCGCGGCGGATGTGCTGCTCGCGGGCCTGCAGCGTGAGCACGAACCCGCGCCGCCCCTCGTGGTCGTGAGCGATGCCGACGATGCGGCCCGGCATGCGCCGCACCAGGTCCATCTTCGAGGCGAAGAAGCCGAAGGAGGGGCCGCCGTAGGAGATCGGCAGACCGAGCGGCTGGCCGTCGCCGACCACGATGTCGGCGCCAAGGTGGCCCGGGGCCTCCAGGACCCCGAGGAGGGACGGATCCGTCACCACCACCAGCAGGGCGCCGGCCGCGTGCGCCGTCTTGGCGGCGGCGGCGACGTCCGCGATGTTGCCGAAGAAGTCCACCTGCGGCACGATCAGGGCCGCGGTCTCGCCATCCACGGAATCGCGCAGCGGAAACCCGAGACCTTCCGCATACGTCTCCACGACCTGCCGGTATTCGGGATTGAGACCCGAGGCCAGCACGACGGCGTGGCGTCCCGTTGCGGCCCTGGCCATGGCGGCGGCTTCCGCGGTGGCGGTCGAGCCGTCGTACATGGAGGCGTTGGCCACCTCCATGCCCGTCAGCTCGCACATCAGGCTCTGGAACTCGAAGGTGAACTGCAGCGTGCCCTGGCTGGTCTCCGCCTGGTAGGGCGTGTAGGCCGTCAGGAACTCCCCCCGCTGCAGAAGGGACCGCTCGGCGGCGGGGATGTAGCGGTCGTAGGCGCCCCCGCCGGCAAAGCAGGTCGCCATGGCGGCCGCGTTTGCGGCCGCCAACCGATTGACCTCGGCTTCGACCTCCATCTGCGTGAGGCCCGGCGCGATGTCCAGCGGCCGCTTGAGCCGCACCGACGCGGGGATTTCGTCGAAGAGCTCGTCGATCGAGGCGAGCCCGACGCGCTTCAGCATGGCGCGCCGGTCCGCCTCGGTGTGAGGGATGTAGCTCATGCTAGTGTGACTCCACCAGAGCCTGGTACGCCTTGGCGTCCAGCAGCTCGTCCAGCTCTTTCGCGTCGGCGAGCTTGATCCTGATCATCCAGCCGTCGCCGTAGGGGTCTCGGTTCACCAGCTCGGGCGCGTCGGCCAGCTTGCCGTTGACGGCCGTGACCGAGCCCGTGACGGGCGCGTAGAGGTCGCTCACGCTCTTCACCGACTCGACGGTGCCGAAGCTCTTGCCGGCCTGCAGGGCCTTGCCGACGGCCGGGGCGTCGACGTAGACCACGTCCCCCAGCTCCTGCTGGGCGTACTGGGTGATGCCGACCACGCCCTCGTCGCCCTGGATCCGGATCCATTCGTGGTCTTTGGTGTACCGGAGGTCGTCAGGATACAGGCGAGTCCCCTCCCTTAGCCGGCCGCCGGTAGAACGGCAGCCGCACGCAGCGTGCCGGGGCCATGCGGCCGCGGATGTCCACGGCCAGCTCGGCGCCGACCTTGAAGGCGTCGGCCTGGCAGAGCGCCAGGGCGATGGGTGCCTCCAGCGTCGGTGAGAAGGTGCCGCTGGTGACGGTGCCGACGGCCCTGCCGTCCTTATGCACCGCCATGCCCGGGCGCGGGATGTCGCGGCGGTCGCCGCACTGGATGCCCACGAGGCGGCGCTTCGGCTTGCCGGCCGCCAGCGCGTCGCGGCCGATGAACTCGCCCTTGTCCAGCTTGACGAAGGGCGACATGCGCGCCTCCAGCGGCGTGATCTCGGGGCTCAGCTCGTGGCCGTAGAGGTTGAGGGCGGCCTCCAGGCGGAGGGTGTCGCGCGCGCCAAGGCCGCAGGGCACGGCCCCGGCCGCCACCAGGGCGTCCCAGAGGGGGCCCGTGTCCGCGCTCGCGCAGTAGATCTCGAAGCCGTCCTCGCCGGTGTAGCCCGTGCGCGCCGCCAGGCAGGCGACGCCCGAGATGTGGAGGCGCTCGCGGAAGTGGAAGTAGCCGATCTTGCCCATGTCGGCCGGGCTCAGGCGCTGCATCAGGGCCTCGGCGCCGGGACCCTGCACGGCGATCAGGCCGGTGCCGTCGGAGTCGTTGCCGATCTCGACCCCGTGCGCCTGCAGCCGCCGCGCCTGCTCCGTCACCCAGGCGAAGTCCTTGTCGATGTTGGAGGCGTTGACCACCAGCATGAAGTCGTCGGCCTGCTTCCGGTAGAGCGTGCAGTCGTCGACCGTGCCGCCGTCCTCGTAGCACATGCCCGCGTAGAGCACCTGACCGTCGGCCAGCGAGTCGACGTCGTGGGTCAGCAGGCGCTGCAGCAGCCAGGCGGCGCCAGGGCCGCGGAAGGAGAACTCGCCCATGTGCGAGACGTCGAAGATCCCTACCGCGGTGCGCACGGCACGGTGCTCGGCCAGGATGCTGCTGTACTGGACGGGCATGAGGTAGCCGCCAAATTCGACCATGCGCGCCCCGGCGGCCACATGGGTGTCATAGAGGGGCGTCTTTCTCAGCACCTCGGCCAAAGCCTCGTCCCCTTTGCGCGGTGGGATGTCCGCCGATAGAGTACCACGCTGGGCGCGGGCGGGGCTCAGCGACCTCGGTCCGCAAACCGCTCGCGCAGCGCCTTCTTGTCGAACTTGCCGGTCCCGGTCTTCGGCAGCTCGACCAGCAGTTCATACCCCTCCGGCACCCACCAGCGGGGGAAGCGCTCCTCCAGGAAGGCGCGCAGGCTCTCGGCCGTCGCCTCGCCCTGCCGGTCGGGCTTGGGGACGATGCAGGCCAGGGGCCGCTCCTGCCAGCGGGCGTCGGGGATGGCGATCACGGCCGCCTCCGCCACGGCCGGGTGGCCCATGAGCGCGTTCTCGAGCGCCACGGAGGAGATCCACTCGCCGCCCGACTTCACGACGTCCTTCACCCGGTCGACGATCTCCAGGTTCCCGTCGGGATCGACCGTGGCCAGGTCGCCGCTCTTGTACCAGCCGTCCTGGAAGGTGTCGCCGCTACGCGGGTCGCGGTAGTACTCGCCGGCGAGCCAGGGGCCGCGCAGCCAGACCTCGCCCATCTCACGGCCGTCATGGGCGACCTCGTGCCCGTCCTCGCCGGCCACCCGCTGCTCGAGGCCCGGCACCAGCCGCCCCTGCTTGCGCACACGCGCCACCCGGGCCTCGGCCGTGCCGCCGTCCGCCTGCGACAGGTGGGTCAGGGGGGCCGCCTCCGTCATCCCGTAGCCGTGGAGGAACGGGATGCCGCGCTCCTCGAAGAAGGCGATCTGGGCCGCCGGCGGCGCCGAGCCGCCGCAGATGACGAAGCGGAGGCTGCTGAGGTCGAGCGGCTCGCGCTCGGCGAGCTGCTGGACGCCCAGCCAGACGGTGGGCACCCCGGCCGTCACGGTGACCCGCTCGCGGGCGATCAGGTCGCAGAGGGTCCTGGCGTCCGGGCGCGGGCCGGGCAGCACCTGCTTGGCGCCCATCCAGGCCGCGGCGAACGGCAGCCCCCAGGCGTTGACGTGGAACATCGGCACCACCGGCATCACGGCGTCCGCGTGGCTGAGGGCGATGGTGTCGGCCATGCAGGACATCATCGAATGCAGGTACAGGGTGCGGTGGGTGTAGACCACGCCCTTCGGGTCGCCCGTCGTGGCCGACGTGTAGCACATCGCGGCCGCCTCGTCCTCGTGGAGGTCGCCAGGGAAGGGCTCGCCGTCGGGCGGCGCGGCCGCCAGCAGCGCCTCGTACGGCTCGCCGAGGGGCACGACGTGCCGGACGGTGCGCAGGCGGGGCCGGATGGCGTCGACCAGCGGCAGCAGGTCCTCGTCGGCGAAGATGACCCTGTCCTCGGCATGGTTCAGCACGTGCACGAGGTGGTCGGCCGGCAGCCGCATGTTGACGGTGTGCAGGACCGACCCGGCGCAGGGCACCGCGAAGTAGAGCTCCAGGTGCCGCCGATGGTTCCAGGCCAGGGTGGCCACGCGGTCGCCGCGGCCGACCCCGAGCCCGGGCAGCGCCGCCGCCAGCCGGCGCACGCGGCCGTACCACTCCCGGTAGGTGCAGCGGTCCGTGGAGCCGTCGGCGTTGCGCGAGACGATCTCGTGGGAAGGGAAGAACTGCACGGGGCGCTCGAGCAGGCTGCGAAGCAGGAGCTGGTACAGGGCGCTCACCCCCTGTCCCGAATTTCGCTGTCAGAATTCGGGCCCCTTCGTCCGCCGGCCGGGTGGCATTGGCGCGGGCCGGGGCGTGACCCGGCGCCGTCGCGGCGGCGGCGGCGAACGCCACGCGTGGCGAGGTCAACCGGCGAGCGGCTGGAGCCCGGACCATGTCGACGCGGCACCAGGTGTAGCATGAAGGCCTGAGGCGGGAAGGTGAAGATGGATCCGGCGCTGCCGCTGCGCGTTGCGGGGCTCACCCACCGCTATGGCGACGTCATCGCCCTGGAGTCGGTCGACCTCCAGGTGCCGGCCGGCTGCCTGATGGCCCTGGTCGGCCGCAACGGGGCGGGCAAGTCGACCCTGCTCGCCTGCGCGGCCGGTTGGACGCGCGCCAGCGAGGGCGCCATCGAGGTCATGGGGCTGCCGGTCGACCGGGACGAGCGGGCGATCCGCCGCCATGTGGTCCTGGTGCCGGACACGCCCCGGTTCTGGCTCGACCTGACGGCCTGGGAGCACCTGCAGTACCTGGCCGGCGTCCACCGCATGCGGGACTGGCGCGGCGAGGCGGAGGGGCTGCTGGCCGGCTTCGGGCTGCTTGCGCACCGCGCTGCCTCTCCCCTGGCGTACTCGCGCGGCATGCGCCAGAAGCTGGCGCTGGCCATGGCCCTGATGGTGCGGCCGCAGCTGGTGCTGCTGGACGAGCCGTTCGCGCCCCTGGACGCCGAGTCGGCGGCGCAGCTCTGGGACGTGCTGCGGACGCGGGCGGGCGACGGTGCCGCGGTGCTCTTCTCCTGCCACCAGCTGCCGCCGGGCACCGAACCCGACGCGTGGGCCGTCCTGGACGGCGGCCGCCTGGCCGTGGCGGGCAGCACGGCGGAGCTGCGCCGTGCCCTGGGCGTGGCGACGGTCACCCCCGACTCGATCCTCCGCTCCCTGGGTGCCGATGCCTGAGTTCGGCGCCCTGCTCGCGACCCGCTGGCGCATGCTGCATGCGGCCTTCCTCTACTGGCTCATGGCCGTTGGCTACGACCCCGAGATTGCCGGCCTGAGCAACCGCCTGTACGCCATCTACCTGGTGCTTGTGCTGGGCGGTCTCGGCGCCCTCACGTGGTTTGAGGTCCTCGGCGCCGCAGGACAGGCGGCCACGGCCCTCGCGGCCGTCCCCGGTCCCCGGCCGCTGCCGGACGTGCTCCTCGGCGCGCTGGGGGGGCTGGTCGGGCTGATCCAGATCGCGGGCGTCGGACTCGCCTGGTGGAGGAGCCCGCTGCGTCTGACCTGGCCGGAGATCGCGTACGTGGCCGGCGCCCCCGTCCCCGCGGCCGCGATCGTGGCGGTCGCCTTCCTCCGCGTCGCCCTGCTGGCGCTGCCCCTCGCCGCGCTGCTCGGATCCTTGGCTGCCGTGGTGCTGACGGGCAGCGACCGCACCGCGCTGGCCGCGGCCGCTGTGGCCCTGGCTGCCGCCCTGGCCGTCATGGGAGCCAACTGGCTGGCGGGAATGGTGCGCCTGGCCGTGCCCGGCCTCCGGGTGCGGCGCTGGCTTGCGCCGCTGGTGGCGCTGCTCCTGGCGGCAGCGGTGGCAGTGCTCCCGGCGGCCGGTCTCTGGCCGGGCCGGACGCTGGCCGGGTCGATCGCCGGCGCGCCCCTGTGGCCCGCATTGGCCTGGCTGGGCGCCGCCGCCCTCGGCCTCGTCGCGGCCGCCATCTGGGTTGGCAGCCGGATCAGCCTCACCGATGTCGTGGACGAGAGCGCGGTGTATGCCCGCCTGGCCGTCTACGCGCCAGGCGACCGCCGCGACCCAGCCGTGCTGGCGCGGGCGCGCGCCGAGGCCCGGCAGGGCGGCCGTCGCCCCTGGCTGCGCCTGCCGGACAAACAGGGCGATGCCATGCTGGCCGCGCGGGCCGGGTTGGCGAGGCTGCGCCGGCCGGCGCAGCTCCTGTACCTGGTCCAGGATCTGAGCCTGTCCCTCTCCGCCTGCTGGATGCTGGCCGATCCGCGGATCGCGCATCCGTGGTTCGCATGGCTGCTGCTCATGGTCGTCATCCCACCGCGCGGGCTCGGGGATGGCTTTGCCGCCGACGTGGACGCCCCGTTCCTGCGGCAGCTGCTTCCCCGCAGCGACCTGGCCGTGCTGGTGGCGGACGAGGTCCTGCCGTTCATCCTGCTGACGGCCGTCGCCCTGGCCATCTGGCTGGCGGCGCAGCCGCCGGCAGGCTCGGTGGTCCTGGGCGCCCTGCTGATTCCCACGCTGCTCGCCCTGCGCGCCGGCTGCCGCGCGTTCGCCGCCCGGACGCGCCTCGGCGCGCGCGTGCAGATTCCGTTCGCGCCGGTGGCCGCCGTGTGCTTCGGCCTGGTGCTGCTGCTGGGCATCGTGGCCGGAGCGCCGTGGGCCGCGTTGGTGCTGGCGCTCTTGCTCATCACGGGCCTGGGTGCGGTGATGGCGAACGCCTGAACGCGCGCCACCACCGCCGCGGTTGGCGGGGTGGACACCGCCCGCCCCCGGCCCCGCCCGGCGGGCTACCCCGCCAGTTGGTCCACCAACCGGCGCGTCGCGGCCAGGTGGGCCTCGTCGATCTCGTCCGGAACGGAGCAGCCGCCCGCGAGGATCAGGCGCCGGCCGCCCATCTGGCGCACGGCGTCGTGCATCTCCGCGGCGACGGCGTCCATGTCGCCGCGCATGATGGCCCCGAACTCGTCGATGCCGCCCATGACCGTCCTGGCCGGCAGGCGCTGCGCGACCTCGGCCAGCGGCACGCCCGTCTGGCGGTCGCTCCACGAGAAGACCTGGGCGGGGTAGTCGGCGGCCCAGTCCCAGTTGAGCTGGGCGCCCCCGTGCATGTGGACCACGTTCAGCCAACCGGCGCCGCAGCCGGCCAGGGCCTGCAGGTCGTAGGGCCGGCCGATGCTGGCGTAGGTGCGCGCGTCGAACAGCCCGTCCGCCTGGCCCGCGGTCGCAAAGTACATGCCGTCGGCCCCGCGCCGGATGCAGGCCGCGCCGAGGCGCGCCAGGTTGTCGGCGATGACGGCCAGGCCCTGGTGCACCGCCCGCGCGTCCTCCTCGAGGTGGTCCGCGAGCCGGTCGCGGCCGCCCACCAGCCGGATGGCGGTCGCAAGCGGCGAGAACACGGTCTGCACGATGGCCGCATCCGGGCGCGCCTGCCGCACCAGGGCGACCGTCTCCGCGATCTCCGCCAGGCGGCCGCTGTCATCCGGCAGCAGCGGCAGGTCACGCCAGGCCGCCGCCTCGGACAGCCCGCCCTCGGGCTCCGGGTAGGGCAGGTCCGGCATCACCTTGAAGATGTCGAGCTCGAGCCGCCCGAAGAAGTCGACCGTCGCCTGCGCCAGCTCCGCCGGTGTCCGCGAGCTGCGGAAGTGGTGCCAGAGCGCGAGCGGCGGCCGGTCGACGGGGTCGCCGCGCAGGACAGCCTGCAAACGTTCACGTGCCTGCATGTCGCATCCCCCCGGTTGGCCCTTCGGCCCGGTGGGCGGGATGTCCTTCAGGCTGACGGGCAGCTGTGGCGGCCGGACGGGACGCGGGCCGCCGCTGCCCATCGGGGGCGGTGGCTTGGGCGGGGCACATCCGGGCCAAGCCCGCCCTGCCCACCCGTGGCTGCGTGCGGCTTGCGGAGGTCGGCGCGCAGGCGCCGACCCCCGAATCCGCGCCCGTTGCTCGAGCTGCCAGGTGACGGGCCGCGACAGTCACAACCTTCGCAGGCTGTCCGGGGCGCGCGCGCTCCATGCCGCCAAGGGGTGCGGGGAAGTCACGGGCGCAGGAGGACGCCCCCCCGCGCCCGTCGAAGCCGCCGCCGGAAGGAGGCCCCACCATTGTCCGAAGCCACCGCCGACGTCCGTGACGCCCAGCTCGCCGAGCGCAAGCGCGTGGCCGCGGCGACCGTCGACACCCACCGCGACGCCCTGATCGCCCTCTCCCACCGCATTCACGAGAACCCGGAGCTCGGCTTCGAGGAGCACCAGGCCTCGGCCTGGGCCGCCGAGTACCTTCAGAACGAGGGCTTCGCGGTCGAGCTCGGCGTCGGCAAGCTCCCCACGGCCTTCCGCGCCGAGCTGCGCACGGGTCCGGCCGGCGGCCCCACCATCGCCATCCTGGCCGAGTACGACGCCCTGGCCGGCCTCGGCCACGCCTGCGGCCACAACGTGATCTGCACCTCGGCCCTCGGCGCCGCCGTCGCCGCCGCCAGGGCCCTGGACGGCCTCCCCGCCCGCATCGTCTGCATCGGCACCCCGGCCGAGGAGACGGGCGGCGGCAAGATCATCCTCATCGAGAACGGCCTCTTCGACGACGTCGACGCCGCCATGATGGTCCACCCGGGCACGGAGCACCTGATGGTGCGCGGCGCCCTGGCCTGCATCACGCTGACGGTCCGCTTCCACGGCAAGAGCGCGCACGCCGCCGGCGCCCCCGAGCGCGGCGTCAACGCCCTCGACGCCCTCGTCACGATGTACAACTCGATCGGCCTGCTGCGCCAGCACGTCAAGGACGACGTCCGCATCCACGGCATCTTCACCAAGGCCGGGGACGCGCCCAACGTCGTCCCCCACCTGACCGAGGCCGTGTACTACGTGCGCGCGCGCAGCCACACGTACGTGCGGGAGGTCCTGGAGAAGGTCGTCGCGTGCGCCGACGCCGGCGCCAGGGCCACGGGCTGCACCATGGAGTACAGGACGGACCGCATGTACCGCGAGCGGCGCAACAACCACGCCATGGCGGCCCTGTACCAGCAAAACCTCGAGTCGTTCGGCGAGCATGCAAGCCAGCCCCCCACGCATGGCGGCGTGGGCAGCTCGGACATCGGCAACGTGAGCCTGGTCTGCCCCACCATCCATCCCTACGTCGCGATGGCCCCGCTGGGCACAGCCGGCCACAGCCCCGAGTTCCGCGAGGCCGCCCGCGGCGAGGCGGGCGACCGCGCGCTGGTGCTGGCGGCGAAGTGCATGGCGATGACGGTGGTGGACCTGGCCGCCGACCCCTCGCGCCTGGCCGCGGCCAAGGCGGAGTTCGCCGCCGCGCAGCAGGCGGAAGCCGCCGAATAGGGGGATTCGGTGCGTGGGCGGCATGCGCCGCCCACGCGTCGAATGGCCGGCAGCCGGGGTACCGCTGCCGCACGTTACCCGCCCGCCCCGAACGCGGCAACCGGTGAACGCCAGGGGCGAGGTGCGACCATGGACGACCCCACCATGGCCGGGGAGCTCGTCACCAAGGCGTTTGAATACGACGGTACCCGGCGGGTCACCGTCTACGTCCCACCGCGTCCACCCGCGGCAACCGTGTTCGCTGGCGACGGTGAGCGCATCGCGCACTGGGGTGGGCCCGTCGAGGCGGCCGGCGCACCGCCCTCGATCATCGGCGGCGCACAGGCGCTGCCCAATGCGGTGGCGCGGCTCCAGGTGGCGGCCGATCGCCAGCGGCCGACCGCCACGCGTGCAGCCGGCAGTCGCGCATCCCCCTCCCGTCCGTCCCCGCCGGAGGGCCGACGCACAGGGCGATGCCCGGTTCCCCTGCCGCCGCGCCTCAGCGATACGGTGGCACGAAATCCACTCGGTCGTCACCGAATAGCGCCCGGGCCACCTCGGCCTGCCGGACATCCGCTGTGCAAAAGCGAATGGTGGCGCCGCGTCGGCGCTGCTGGCGCGCCGTGACGACGGCGGTGCCGAGGTGGATCGCATCCAGCGCGCGCACCAGGTGCTGCTGGGCCACGGACACCGCTTCCCGCAGGACCGCGCGCGACACTGCAATGCGGGCGGTTGTGCCAAGCAGGCTCTGGGCCAGGGCCACGAGGCGTGCCGCCTGGACCTGCGTCAGCTCTCCGCGGTGGCAGCGGGCATGGATGGCGCAGGGCAACTCGACCGCGGCGAGTTCGGAGACGGCCGCGACGCCATGCATGGCTTGCTCCGCCAGCTTCAGGTCGCCTTCGGCGAAGCACAGCCGCAGGATTGCGCTGGAGTCGACCACCGTGACGCTCACGGCTCGCCGCGCACCCAGTCCAGAGCCGCCATGAACCCCGAAAGGCACGCGCCCGTGGCAGCGCGCAGCTTGGCGAACTCCGCAGGATCGTACGCCCGCTCGGGCGGCACGCTGACCAGGGAGCCGAGGCTCCGCCAACCGTCGTCCCGCGCGGCGCCCAGCCCGCTGGCCAGGGCCGCGACAGCGGCGTCGTTGAGCGAGCGCCCCTCGACCCGGCTCTTCTCGCGCAGACGGTCCATGAGGTCCTCCGGCACGCGGAGCGTCACTTTCGTGCTCATACTGCCATTATAGCGGCGCTACGGCGCGGCAGCCGCCAGGGCCCTGGCCAGCGGGGGGACCGCCGCCGCCACCTCCGCCCGCGTGCTGTCGCGGTTGCCCAGCTCCACCAGGACCGCCGCGGGGCTGAGGTCCTGGTTGTAGTCGCCGGGGCCGAGGTAGATGCCGCGCAGCAGGCCCGGCGCCTCCGCCGCCAGGGCGGCGGCAAGGGCGCGCGCCCGCGGCAGGCTCCGCCACGCGAGGACGTTCCTCGTGCCGACGACCAGCAGGATCTGCGCCCCGCGGTAGACGCCGGGCGCCACGTCGTCGCGGTGGACGTCCACCAGCCAAGCGGGATTCTGCCACGCATAGGCGGCGACGGTGGCCCGCGTCTGCAGGTAGGCGAAGGGGCCGGCGCCGCCCCCCAGCGCGAGGGTCACGCGCCGGAAGCCCACGTGGCGGATGGCCGCGGCCAGCAGCGCGGCGGCCTCGCCGACGGTGGCGCCGTCGTCGTAGCGCTCGCGCCGGTGGGTCGTGTACACGAGCACCGGCCGGTCGGGGTGCCGCGGAGCCGGCGCCGTGACGGGCGCCGGGGCTGGCAGCGGCACCAGGTCGCCCGTGCGCGCAGCAGGCACCGCCCAAGCGGCGTCGGGCCCGGCCGCCAGCAGGGCGACAAGGCAGACCAGAACGGCGGGGCGCATGGGCCTAGGGTGCGCCTTTAGAGCGCGACCACCACGCGGCCGCGCACCCGGCCGGCCAGGATCTCCTCGCTCAGGCCCTGCGCCTGCTCCAGGGGCACCACCCGAAACAGGCCGTCCAGCACGTCGGCCGGCATCTCGCGGGCCAGACGCCCCCAGGCCTCCAGCCGGCGGGCCTGCGGGCAGTAATTGCTGTCGATGCCCGCCAGCGTCACGCCCCGCAGGATGAACGGGTACACCGTCGTCGCCAGGGCGCTGCCGCCGGCCAGGCCGCAGGCCGCCACGCAGCCGTCGCGCGCGGCCGCCCGCAGCAGGCCGGCCAGCGTGTCGCCCCCCACCGTGTCCACGGCGCCGGCCCAGGTCTCACGGGCAAGCGGCCCCCGCCCCGGCGCCGCCGTCGCGGCCCGGTCCACAATCTCCGCCGCGCCGAGGCCCTTCAGGTAGTCGGCCAGCTCCGGGCGGCCCGTCGAGGCCGCCACCTGGTAGCCGGCCCGCGCCAGCAGGACCACGGCCACGCTGCCCACGCCGCCGGCGGCGCCCGTGACGATGACCCGGCCGCCGGGCGCCACGCCGTGCGCCTGCAGGGCCATGACGGACAGCATCGCCGTGAAGCCGGCGGTGCCGAGGGCCATGGCGCGCTGGGCGCTCAGGCCCGCGGGCAGCGGCACCAGCCACTCGGCGCGCAGGCGGGCCATCTCGGCGTAGCCACCCCAGTGCTCCTCCCCCAGCCCCCAGCCGGTGGCCAGGACCGCATCGCCCGGCTTGAACTCGGGGCTGGCGGACTCGGCCACGGTGCCGGCGAGGTCGATCCCCGGCACCATCGGGTAGCTGCGCACGATGCCGCGGCGCCCGGCCAGCGCCATGCCGTCCTTGTAGTTGAGGCTCGAGTGCGAGACCTTCACCAGGACGTCGCCTTCAGGAAGATCACCCGGCGCCAGGTCGCGGATCTGCCCCGGGACGCCCTCCTGCTCGAGCACCAGCGCCTTCATCACGCCACCTCCAGGACGGCCTTGCCGGCGAATCTGCGGTCGATGAGGTCGGCGGCGAGGGCCGCCACCTCCGTCCAGGGCGCCGCAACCTCGACGGAGGTCTTCAGGCGCCCCTCGTCAATCAGTCGCAGCAGGCGCCCAAGGCCCACGGCCGCGCTCTCCCTGCGCAGCTCATGCGTGAGCACCAGCCCGAAGAGCCTCGGCCCGCCCACCCGGAAGAAGCCCCCGACGTCGAGGGTGGCCGTCGACGATTCCGAGGTGCCGAAGCTGACGCAGACGCCATCCGGCGCGAGCGCCGCAAGCGCCGCCCCGAGCGCGCGTCCGCCGACCGACTCCACGATGAGGTGGTACGGCGCCCGTGCCGTGACCTCCGCGATGGGCTCGGCGCCTGTGGCCGCGACGACATCACGATGGGTCCGCACGAGGCCCGCCACGTCGGCTCCGCTCAGCCGCGCCAGCTGGCACGCAAACAGCCCCACCCCGCCCGATGCGCCCGTCACCAGCACGCGGCGCCCCAAAAGGCTCCCGCCCTGGTAGATGGCGTGCAGCGCCGTCAGGCCTGCCACCGGCAGGGTGGCGGCCTGCTGGAGCGAAACGCCCGCCGGCACCTCGGCCAGCGAATGGGTGGGGACGGCCACACGCTCTGCCCATGCGCCTGAGGGCAGAAGGCCCACGACCCGCGCCCCCGCATGCGGTCCGGACCCATCCGCCGCGGGCACTTCCACCGTTCCCGCTGCATCCCATCCCGGCCGCCAGTCGGCCGTCGAAGACAGGGCCCGTTTCACTTCGCCGCGGTTCAGGGAGATGGCCGCGACGCGCACCAGGGCCTCACCCGGGAGAGGTCGCGGCTCCGGAACCTCGTTGATTCTCAGGCCTTGGGGCCCGGCAATGATGGCTCGCATGGACCCGCCCTCCGCTCCAGAGGATCCTCACACTCCGGCAGCCACTGCTCGCCAAACTGCCGAAGGGCGCTAATGCAAGGCAGCAGCGCCTGCCCCATGCCCGTCAGCTGATACTGGACGCCGGGCGGGTGTCCCGGCAGGCTGGTGCGCGTGAGCACGCCCACGCGCACCAGCCGCTGGAGACGGCCGGACAGCAGCCGCGTATTCCCCGCCGCGGAGCCCAACAGCTCCCCGAAGCGCCGAGGGCCGGCGGATAGGTCGCGCACGATCAGGATGCTGGTACTGTCGCCGAGCACCCGCGCCGCCCGCGCCACTGGACACGACCACGAATCCAGGCGCGACCCCCCTCGGCCCCCATGATGTTCGCTCCGCTTGCAAATTGCAAGCGACAGGGTATACTCATGGATCGGGGGTGCTGAGATGACGATTCAGGCGGTCCGGGGCGACACGTTCGATCAGGAGGTCCTGGGCGCCGGCAACCCGGTGCTGGTTGATTTCTGGGCGACCTGGTGCGGTCCCTGCCGCATGGTGGCGCCCATTATCGACGAGATCGCGACCAACTACGCCGGCAAGGTGAAGGTGGTCAAGGTCGACGTCGACGAGGCCCCGGAGCTGGCGGAGCGCTACGGGATCGCATCGATCCCGACGGTCATGCTGTTCAGCGGCGGGCAGGAGTCGAGCCGCTGGGTCGGGGTGCAGCGCCGCTCGGTCTATACCCAGGCCCTCGACGCGCTGAGCTGAGGCCCTGCGGGAAGTCGAACACGTTGCCCGGGTCGTACCGCCGCTTGACCCGCAGAAGGCGCGGCAGGCTGCCCGCGTAGTACGCGTCGGGCCAGTCCGCGATGTCCGCGTCGATGTAGTTCACATAGGCGCCGCGTGTCCAGGGCAGCATGGCGCGGCGCAGCCCGTTCACCCAGCCGACGGCCGCCGGGCCGTCGGCTGGGTCTTGCCAATATGCCTGGTACTGCAGGCTGCAGCGGGCAGCGCGCCACGGATAGGCCCCGTCGGCGAAGTCGGCCTCCGCCCCGCCGTGCAGGTTGAACTGGACGGCCGTATTCGGACTGGGCGCCCGCTGCAGCCAGCTCACCAACGTCTGCACGGCCGGCTCCGGAAAGGCCTCGAACTGATAGGCCGACGTGTTCTTGAACCGGCTGAGGGCGGGCTCGTATGCCCACTCCCCCACGAAGCGATGCACGGCCTCGATGTAGGTCTCGTAGACAACCCGCACCGACGACGGCGGCGCCGCCCGCACCAGGGGCGCGATCAGCCGCTCCAGCTCCGCCTGCGGCCCCACGAACTGCCCGAGGGCCGTGACGCCGCCGGGTCCGAGCACCAGGATGGGCGTCAGCCGCCGGTCCAGCGCCTGCGGGTCCGCCCAGCCCTGCCAGGCGCCGAAGACGGCGCGAAGGGCGCCGAACGGCCAGCTCACGCTGTACACGGTCACGTGGTCGATCGGATGCACCCGGAACTCGAAGCGGGTGACGATGCCGAAGTTACCGCCCCCGCCGCCGCGGCTGGCCCACAGGAGATCGGGCGCCGCGCGGACCAGCCGGCCGCCGGCATCGACCATCTCCAACCCCACCAGGCTGTCGCAGGCGAGCCCCAGGCAGCGCACGAGGAGTCCGAAGCCGCCGCCCAGGGTCAGCCCCGCGATCCCCACGCCCGTGCAGCTCCCGGCGGGGATGGTCACCTGTCCGTCCGCCCACAGGGCGTCGTAGACCTGCCCGAGGGTGGCGCCGGCGCCGACGCTGGCCGTATCGCCCGTCCGCGCCACGGCGTTCAGGGGGCTGACGTCGATGACCACCCCGCCATCCAGCACGGAGTACGCCTCGTAGCTGTGGCGGCCGCTCCGCGCCCGGAGCGGCAGGCGGTGCTGCCGCGACCAGCGCACGGCGGTCTGCACATCCCGCACCGACCGGCAGAAGACCACGTACCGCGGGAAGCGGTCGAACCGGCGGTTGAAGTCCATGCGGGCGGCCGGATAGCTCGGGTCGTGTGGGGTGACGACCTCACCCGTCAGCGTCGGCTGCATGGACCACGCTACGCGGCCCGCCGGCGGCAGGTGAAGGGTGCAGCGGGCGAATCTTTGC
>JAJYVM010000467.1 GCA_021792015.1 Bacillota bacterium
GTGAAGGAATGAAGCAAGGAACGACCGAACGGGCCCGAGCTTTGGCGGCGGTGGCCGGGGCGCCCTCGAGCCGCGCGAGCAGGCCAAGGCGGCGTATTTCGACGTCGCCATCGCCCGCCGGGCCCGCGGCGCCTTCCGGCCGTATCTCCGGCCCTCGCTTGGCGCCACGGGCCTGATCCTCATCACCTCCGGGCTCGGCGCGCTGCCGCCCGTGTTCACCCGCGATCTCGTCGACGCCGGCATCACCGGCGGGAACGCGCACCCGCCGGTGGTGTGCACCGCGCTGATCCTGGCGGCCACCGTCGCCGCCGGGCTGTCGACGGTATGGCAGACCTGCCTGCGCAACCCCGTCGGCCAGGGCAGGGGCGGACCGCACGCGCGCCTATATGACGAACAGTTCACCGACGAGGCGGACCGGGCCCGGGCCGACCTCCGTCACCTGGAGTAGACTGGGTCCGAAAGGCGCGTGCAGACGTGTTCGGCTTTATGATCATTGTATTTGCGGTCCTCGGCGGGCTGGCCGCGTATCACCTGGAGCGCGGGCGGCGCGGCGGTCCGCGGATCTGGCGCGGGGTCATCATCGGCGCCGTGCTCGGCCTGCTGCTGCCTCTGCTCTTCGGCGTCGTGGCGGTCATCATCCACCTGGTGTTCTACGTGGGCATCATCGCGGTCGTCGTGCTCGGGGTGATGGCCCTCATCCACCTGCTGCGGTAGGCTGCGCCCCCCGGGGACGGGACCGGTCGCGGCCCGGCCGGTCCCGCGGGCAGGCGCGGCATGTCAGTCAGCCGGTCACTCCGTCACCTGGTCACCCGCGCCGTGGCCAAAGCTGTCGCGGCGCCCTGGGCCCGCCTCCCCGCCGCGCGCCGGCCAGGGGCGCGGCGCCGCGTGGTCTTGCCGCAGCCGGACGGGCCGAGGATCGACACGACCTCGCCCTCGCGCACGGTGAACGACACGTCGGCCACCACGGGCTCGCCGGCGAACGACTTGCCGATGGCGCACACCTGCAGATCGGTCGGCATGGATGCCCCCTCCCACCGCTTGTCGCCGATTGTAGAAAACCGCCGTGAAGGGGCCGGGTGCGATGTGGTATGACCGCGTTGGGCCGCTGCCGGCGGCGGCCGCGACCTGCGTGGTGTGGGCGAGACAACCAGAGGCGGGGGGATCGGTGGACCTTGTGCCGGCCCCTCCCGCTGTGCGCCATTTGGAGCGGTCCGGTGGGCCTGGCTCCGGGAAGGGGTGGCGGTGGCGGGTTCGGTCGGCGCGGATCCGGTGACTGCCACCGCGGCAACGCGTGTTCCCGCCGTCCGGCGCGGAGGCGCGGCGCTCGGCATCGCCGCCGTCACCCTGTTCTGGCTCAGCCTCTACCTGTACGTGCCGGTGCTTCCGGTCCAGGCGGCCCGCCTGGGCGCCGGCGTGGCGGGCGTCGGTCTGGTGCTGGCAGCCTACGGGTTCATCCAATTCGTGCTGCGCGTGCCGACCGGGCTCTGGAGCGACCGGCTGGGGCGGCGCCAGCCCTTCCTGGTGGCCGCGCTGGCGGCGGCCGCCCTGGCCGCCGTGGGCATGGCGGCAGCCCCCGCGCCGCTCGAGCTTGGCCTCGGTCGCGCCATCTCGGGCCTGGCGGCCTGCGGGTGGGTCGCCATGACGCTGCTGCTGGCGGACCTGCTGCCTGGCGCCGGGCTCGCCGGGGCGCTGGCGATCGCCGGCTTCGTGTCGCGCGCGGCGCAGCTGGTGGGCACCTTTGCGGGCGGGGCCATCGCCCAGGCGGGGGGCTTTGCTGCCCCCTTCTGGGTGGCCGCGGCCGTGGCGGTCGCCGGCGGGCTCGCCGCCCTGTGGGTGCCGGAGCCGCACCCGGCGCCGGTCGCTGGGTCGCCCGGCCTCCGCGCGCGGCTGCTGGTCGGAACCGACCGGCGCCTGCTTGGCGCGTCCGGCCTCTCCCTGGGCGCTCAGTGCGTGACCTTCGTCACCACGTACGGCTTTTTGCCCCTCGTCGCCGCGCAGCGCTTCCATGCGGGCGGCCTCGACCTCGGGGTGCTGGCCGTCGCCTCCGGCGCGCCGGCGGCCCTCGCCGCGCTCTGGGCCGGCCGGCTGAGCCAGCGCTACCCGGCCTGGGCCCTGACCGGGTTGGGCTTTCTCCTTGCAGCCGCCGGGGCGGCCGCCATCCCCTGGCTGGGCAGTCTGGGCGCGCTGGACGGTGCGGCGGCGGCCATCGGCGCCGGCCTCGGACTGAACGCGCCCCTGATGATGACCGAGGCCGTGCGGGGCTTTCCGCCGACGCGGCGTGGCACGGCCATGGGCTTTTACCAGTCCATCTACTCCATCGGCATGTTCGGGGGCCCGGCCCTGGCCGGGGCCGTGGGCGCCCGCTGGGGACTGCCCGCGCTCTTCGAGGCGACCGCGGCCATCGCGCTGGCGGCCGCGCTGCTCTGCCGTCCGCTCCTCGCGCGCCGCTGACACGCGGCAGCCGCGATTGCACGGGGCGGGGCCCTGCGGCCCCGCCCCGTCCGGATGGCCAGCAGCGGCGGCTGTGGTCGGAGGCGGGGCCTGGAGCCGCGGCTGGCGACAAATCCGCGGGGTGCACGTGATGCAGGTGATGCAGGTGCGGCTGCCGCGTCAGGGAATCGGTCGGGTGTGAGCGCCTACGACGCGGACGTGATCGTGGTCGGCGCCGGGCCGGCGGGAGGCATGGCGGCCTGGCAGCTCGCGCCCGACTGCCGCGTCCTGCTGCTGGAGCGGGCGCGGCTGCCGCGCGAGAAGCTGTGCAGCGGCGTGATCACGGCCAAGTCGGCGGCGCAGCTGGCTCCGGCCGTCGACCTCCAGGCGTGCGTGATCGGCCGGGCCGATGAGGTGGTCGTCACCTACCGCGGGCACGGAACGCCCATGCACCTGGTCCGGCCCCTGCTGTTCGCGTCGCGGCCGCGGCTGGATGCTTCCCTGGCCGAGGCCGCAGTCCGGCGGGGGGCGCAGCTGGCGGAGGGCGTGCGCGTGGTGGCCGCCGACCCGGAGGCCGCCACGGTGCGCCTGGCCGACGGGCGGGTGCTGCGCGCCAGGGCGCTCATCGGTGCCGACGGCGCGGCGGGCGTCTGCGCCCGCGCCGTCGGGGAGCCGCCGGTCCCGG
>JAJYVM010000468.1 GCA_021792015.1 Bacillota bacterium
CCTCTGCGAGCGCGGCATCCGCACCTTCGAGACCGCCACGCGCTTCACGCTGGACCTGAACGCGGTGGCCCTGGTGCGCGAGCTGACGCACCTGCCCGTCCTGGTCGACCCCTCGCACGGGACGGGACGAGCCGCGCTGGTGCCGCCCCTGGCGCTGGCGGGGCTGGCGGCCGGGGCGGACGGCCTGCTGGTCGAGGTCCACCCCGACCCGGCGGCCGCGCTGGTGGACGGCGCGCAGTCCCTGGACCCGGAGGCGTTCGCGCGGCTGATGGCGGACGCGGGCCGGCTGCTCGCCGCGCTCGGCCAGCCGGCCCCGGCGGTGGCGGCGAACTGATCGAGGTCAGCGATCGACCCCGTAGCGGGCGACGATGTGGCCGCAGCCCTCCCAGGTGCGCGTGCCCAGGAGCTTCAGCCGAAGAGCGGGGTGCCGCCGCCCGCGATCAGCGGGAAGATCGTCAGGTGACGCTCGTCCACGAGCCCGTGGGCCAGCAGGTCGTTCCAGGGCAGGCGGCCGGCGAGCACCGGGATCTCGCGCCTCTCCCCCGCCTTCAGCGCCGCGATCTCCCGGGGGCAGTCCGCGCGGCGGACGATGCGCGTGTGAGTCCAGGGCGCCAGGTCGTCCACGGTCAGGCGGTCGGAGACCACGGCCTTCGGGATGGGGTTCATGAGCGCCGCGAGCTCGCGCCGGAAGGCCGGGGCGTCGGGATCGCCCCGGACGCGGGACCAGTCGTCGCGGAAGGCCGGAAACGACGCGCGGCTGCTCAGCAGCAGGGTGTCCGCGGCCCGGAGCCGCTCCGCGTTATACAGGTGAAAGCTGGTGTCGCCGGCGTAGTCGGCGTAGTCGGCGTGGTAATGCTCGAGGAGCGCGCGCAGGCTGCCACCGCGCCCTCGTAGTACCCGTCGAGCGAGACCAGGTTGCTGACGACCCACCTTCGCATCCGCTCAGCGGCTGGCGGCCGCCACCGGACAGGTCACGCCGGTGCCGGCGAGGCCGCAGTAGCCGTCCGGCACCTTGTGCAGGTACTGCTGGTGGTACTCCTCGGCGTAATAGAAGGTGCCGGCCCTGCCGATGTCCGTGGTGATGCCCGCGCGGCCGGCGGCCCGCAGGACGGCGTCGTAGGCGGCCCGCACCTCCGTCGCCGTCCGCTCCTGCGCCTCGTCGACGCAGAACACGGCCGAGCGGTACTGGGTGCCGACGTCGTTGCCCTGCCGCATGCCCTGCGTCGGGTCGTGGGCCTCGAAGCAGCGCTTCAGCAGCTCGGCGTAGCTGACCCGCGCCGGGTCGAACACGACCTGCACGGTCTCCGCGTGGCCGGTCTGGCCCGTGCAGACCTCCTGGTAGGTGGGGTTGGGGGTGTAGCCGCCCATGTAGCCCACGGCGGTCGAGTGCACACCGTCCATCTGCCAGAAGAGGCGCTCGGCGCCCCAGAAGCAGCCGAGGGCGAAGTAGGCGACCTCCAGGTTCTCTGGGAACGGCGGCTGAAGCGGCGTGCCGAGAACGGCGTGGCGCTCGGGGATGGCGAAGGCCGGCCGCTCGCGTCCGCGCAGGGCCTCCCCCGGCGCGACCATGACGGTCTTCCTGTGGGCGAAGAACATGATCCCACCTCCGACAGGTATCGTACCGCAGGGCGCCAAACGCCGCCCCCTGGGGGTGAGCGCCGTGACCCCGTTCGATGCGGGCCGGCTGGAGCGGCTGCTGGCGGAGCAGGGCATGGACGCCGTGCTGGCCCCGAGCCGCCACAACGTGCGCTATCTCACGGGCGGCCACTACCACCACTTCTTCGCCCGCACGCAGCGGCTGGGCGGCGGCCAATACCTGGCCATGGCCGCCGTGCCCCGGGGCGCGCACGGCCGCTTCGTCGCCCACGACGTCGGCATGGTGAGCCACGAGCCCCCGGACATCGAGGCGGGCTCGGCGCGGCCGCTGGAGCCGGGCATGGTGCTGTCGCTGGAGACCGGGTTCCGCAAGGACGGCGTCGGGCACGTGAAGTTCGAGGACTCCGTGGCCATCACCGCCACGGGCTGCGAGATCGAGTCGGCCGCGACCTGGAAGGTGACGCGGTCGAGCGCGAGCTGGCGCCCATAGCGGCGGCTGAGGTCCACGGCCGGGATCGCGGGGCTCACGCGTGCACGCCTCCCCGGCTGCGGGCGGACTGGCGGACCATCGTCGGCAGCGAAGCGAGGTCGATGCCGCGCCGCGCGCCCTCGGCCAGCAGCGGGCCCACATACCGCTTCGGCGAAGGCCTGGCGCCGCTGCGCCGGCAGCCGCAGCCGCGCGCCGGCCGCAACGAACATGCCGATGCCGCAGCGCTTCTCCAGCAGTCCGGAGTCGGCCAGGACGCCGATGACCATGGCCGCCGCCGCCGGGTTGATCCGGCAGAAGGCGGCCAACCCGCTGCTGGGGGGCGCCCGCGCGCCCTGGGCCAGCGTCCCGTCGGCGATCTGCGCGAAGAGCGGGGCATCCTCAGCAGGGTCATCCGGCCAATTGCCCTCGTTCGTTCCATCATTCCATCGTTCCATGACCAATGTCCCGAGCAAGCCCGAGCGCGCCAAGTCCCGGCGCCCAAACCGGATCGCGGCTGCCGGCGTTCGTGACGGGCGCGGCGACGCCGCGCCCGCGCAATCGATCGCCTTTTTCAGGTATCTTCAGGCGAGGGGGATGGCCGTGGCCGACGACAGACCGCAGGGACCGCAGGAGATCACGCCCCAGGGCGTGGACTTCTCGCGCTGGTACATCGACACGATCAAGAAGGCCGAGCTGATGGACTACGCGCCCGTGCGGGGCTGCATCGTCTTCAAGCCCGACGGCTACGAGCTCTGGGAGGCCTGCCAGCGCGGGCTGGATGTGCGCTTCAAGGCCACCGGCCACCGCAACGCCTACTTCCCCACGCTCATCCCCGAGAGCTTCTTCCAGAAGGAGAAGGAGCACGTCGAGGGCTTCAACCCCGAGCTGCCCTGGGTGACGGAGGCGGGCGGCGAGAAGCTCGAGGAGCGCCTGGGGCTGCGGCCGACGTCGGAGACGATGATCGGCCACATGTACGCGCAGTGGATCAAGAGCTACCGCGACCTGCCGGTCCTCATCAACCAGTGGGCCAATATGTTCCG
>JAJYVM010000469.1 GCA_021792015.1 Bacillota bacterium
GGTGCTGCACGGCGACACCCAGAACACGCCCATCGGCCTCGGCACCTACGGCAGCCGCTCGCTGGTCGTGGGCGGCCAGGCCGTGGTCCAGGCCTGCACCCGGGTCCAGGACAAGATGCGCCAGATCGCGGCCCACAAGCTGGAGTGCCGGCCCGAGGACGTCGCCTTCGGCGACGGCCACCTATATGTGCAGGGCGCGCCGACCCGGGGTGTGGCCTTCACCGAGATCGCGGCCACGGCCAACCTCGGCTCGCACGCCGGCATGCCGGAGGGGATGGAGCCGGGGCTGGAGGCCGTCGCCTACTTCTCGCCCGAGAACTTCAGTTTCCCGTCCGGCACCCATGTGTGCGTCGCCGAGGTCGACCCCGACACGGGCCGCGTGCGGATCCAGCGCTACCTCGCCATCGACGACGTCGGCGTGGTCGTCAACCCGCTGATCGCCGAGGGCCAGGTGCACGGCGGCGTCGTGCAGGCGATCGCCCAGGCCCTGTTCGAGGACCTGCCGTATGACGCCGACGGCCAGCCGCTCGGCGCCTCGCTGATGGAGTACGCCGTGCCCACCACCATGGACGTTCCGGACATCGAGTCGCGGTTCTTCGTCACCCCATCGCCCAGCAACGCCATCGGCGCCAAGGGCATCGGCGAGACCGGCACCATCGCCGGCACGCCGGCCGTCGTCAACGCCGTGATCGACGCCCTGGCCCACCTCGGCGTGCGTGACATCGACATGCCGCTGACCCCGCCGCGGGTCTGGCGGGCGATCCACCAAGCCGAAGGGGGGCGGTCGGCGTGATCCCGCCGGCCTTCGAGTACGTGCGCGCGGCCAGCCTGGACGAGGCCCTCAGCTACCTCGAGAAGTACGGGGACGACGCGCGGCTGCTGGCGGGCGGCCACAGCTTGCTGCCGCTGATGCGGCTGCGCCTGGCCACCCCGAAGGTCCTGGTCGACATCGGCCGCATCCGCGACCTCGCCTACGTGCGGGAAGAGGGCGGCGATCTGGCCATCGGCGCGCTCACCACGCACCACGCCGTGGAGCGCGCCCAGGCGGTGGCAGCGGCGGCCCGCGCCCTGAGCGATGCGGCCTCCGTCCTCGGCGACCCGCAGGTCAGAAACCGGGGCACCTTCGGCGGCGAGTTGGCCCACGCCGACCCCGCGGCCGATTACGGCGCCGTGGTCCTGGCGCTGGGCGGCGCCGTGACGGCGGCCGGCCGCGGGGGGCGGCGGAGCGTGCCCATCGACGACTGGTTCCGGGGCCCCTTCACCACGGCCCTGCAGCCGGGCGAGATCCTGCTCGAGTACCGGGCGCCGGCGGCGGCCGCGCGCGAGGCCAGTGTCTACCGCAAGTTCGCGCGGCGCGCCTCGGATTACGGCATGGTGGGCGTTGCCGTGCGCCTGCGCCTCGGCGAGGACGGCCGCTGCGCCAACGCGCGCATCGCGCTGAGCTGCGTGGCCGACCGCCCGGTGCGCGCCGAGGCGGCGGAGGCGGCCCTGGCCGGCAGGGCCCCGGAGGGCGACGTGGTGCGGCAGGCGGCTGCGCTGGTCCTGCAGGGGGTGACCGTCGCGGACGACCCGTTCTGCCCGGCCGATTACCGCACCCACCTGGCGCAGGTCGAGACGGCGCGGGCGATCGCGGAGGCGGCGGCACGGGCCAGGGCGGCGTAACCGCGGCAGTTCATGCAAGCGGGCAGCGCGGGCCGACCGCCCGCGCTGCCCGTGCCAGCTGCCGCTCAGTCGCAGACCTTGCGCGCGATCAGCATGTCCATGGCGTGGCGGAGGGGAACGCTGCCGGACATGCAGTCGAAGGTGGTCTCGGCGAAGTCCACGATGTCCCAGTCCCAGTAGTGGGCCAGCAGCTCGCCCGACCGGAAGAAGCGCTCATCGGCGCCCCAGTCGGGGGACACCGCCAGGTACGGCTTCTCCACGAACACGTTGAACGCGTTGAGGCCGCCCACATTCGCGTCTTGCGCCGGCAGTCTGCCGGACGTCGTGGCGCCGCCGCGGCGCCAGAAACGTCAGCGTGCCGCTGGAGTAGACGAGGTCGTACGCCGGCTCGAGCCGGTATGTGCTCAGGTCCGCCTGGACGGTGCGGAACGCGAGCCCCACCCTCGCCGCCCACCGCCAGCCCGTGGGCGGCATTACACGCATACCATGACGTAACATCCCTAACGTCACCCACATGCCGGAACTGCCCGCGATGGATGCGTTGTGGCGCTTGGCACTCCCGGAGCAGGATGGGGGTATGACGGCGGTCAGCATCTGGACGGTGGCGTTGGCCACCTGCGCGGGCCCCCCGGGCGTCCTGCCGGCCCATGAGCAGGCGCGCGCGGCGGCCTACCTGAATCGCGAGGCCCGCGACCGCTTCTGCGCAGGACGTGTCCTGCTGCGGCGCGTGCTGGGCGAGCGGCTGGGCCTGGCCCCCACCGCGGTGCCCCTCGTCATCGCCCCCGGCGGCAAGCCGGCCCTGAGCCCGCCCCATACCGGGGTTCACTTCAGCCTGGCCCACGCCGGTGCCCTCGTCGTCGTCGCCGTCGCGGACGGGGAGCCGGTCGGCGTCGATGTCGAGCGCGTGCGCCCGATGCGCGAAGCCGACGCCATGGCGCGCCTTGCGTTCTCCGCGGAGGAGCGGGAGGCGCTCCTCCGCCTGCCCGAGGCCGAGCGGCAGCAGGGCTTCTTTGCCGCGTGGGTCCGCCAGGAGGCCACCTTCAAGCTGGGGCGGCCGGCAGTGACACTCTTCGAGTGGTCACCACGCCCCGACCACCGCGCAGCGCTGGCTGCGGCTGCCCCCGCCTCGGTGCGGCACATGCCGGACCCCAGCGTGTAGGCGGGGCGGTCGACGGCGCGTGCCGCCTCCGATACGGGCCTTCCCCAGGCGACGGGCCGCCACCCGCGCAGGTCGCTCCGTTATGAGGCCCTTCAGGCGAGAAGCCGCTGCCCGCGCGTGCCGCCTCCGATACAGGCCCCCCCGGGCGACGGGCCGCCACCCGCGCAGGTCGCTCCGTTACGGGCCTCTTCAGGCGAGAAGCCGCTTGCCCGCGCAGACCGTGCCCCCGTGAAGCCAACGGGCCGGACCCGAACCGGACCCGAACCGGACCC
>JAJYVM010000470.1 GCA_021792015.1 Bacillota bacterium
CGAGCGAATGAGGTAGGCCCACGAGGGGCCCTGGATGCGCCCGGCGGAGTCGCGCGGCCGGTCGGGGAACACCACCGACTCGTGCAGGTCGCAGGAGCCGCACGGCAGGATGAACAGCGACAGGTCCGGCGCGGGCACGGCTCGGTCCCTCCTCGGGGCGGCGGCTGCGGGGCGGCGCGGCCTGGGTGCGGCCCCGGGTGCGGGCGGGAGGCCGTCGGGGCCGCTGGCGGAGTGGGCTGCGCCCAGGTGCCCTTCGCGCCGTGCCGGCGGCTTCCTGCCCGCCCGGGCGCCGTCGTGCCGGGCGGCGGGGGGAACGCCACGGGGGCAAACTTCAGGCGGCGGCGATCCGGTGGAGGGCGGCTCTGGGGATGCGCGACAGGCGGGCGGCAACCGCGCGCGCCGGCGGAGCCCCGGCCGGGGCAGCCAATGGCGGGGGAAAGGGCCGGCGCTCCAGCCACGTCCTGGTGCGCCAAACGAAACGGAGCGCGCGAATCGCGCGCTCCGCTCACAACGCAGCCTGGGCCGCGGGCTCAGGACGCGGTCGGGGCCCAGTCGTAGCAGTTCCAGGTGTCCACGGCGTACGGGTTCGGCGTGTACCCGGTCATGTCGATGGCGGCCGAGATGCTGGCCGGGCTGTAAAGCCAGAGGTCGTACAGCTGCTGGTTCATGATGACTTCGGCCTGCTGGATGTACTTCATGGCCTGGCTGAACGTCGGGGAACTCGCCGCCTGGCTGACCAGGGTGTCGATCTGCTGGTTGCACATGTCGCCGAAGTTGCCCGGCGCATTGCAGATGAAGTCGGTCTGGAAGGTCGCCACCGGGTCCAGCCCCTCGCTGCTCTCCGCCTCGCCGAAATCCCAGCCCTTGCCGGACGGCAGCACGTGGCCGAAGAAGGCGTTGGACGGGTAGTTCTTGATGTCGAGGGTGATGCCAACCTGCTTCAGCCAGAACTGGTAGAGCTGTTCGCTCTCCTCACGGTACGTGTTGCCGGCGGTGGTCGAGAAGATGAAGGTCAGCGGCTTGCCGCCCTTGGTCCAGAGGCCGTTCGTGAGGGTGTAGCCCATGCCCGGCAGGACCTGCTTCAGCAGGGCCATCGCCTTCGTCGGGTCATAGGGCCACGGCTTGACGCTGGGGTTTGCGCCCGGCGTTCCGGGCGGCTGGTCGGCACCGAGCAGGATGGCGTGACCCTGCCAGATCTTAGTCACGAGCTGCTGGCGGTCCAGCGCCAGCTCGATGGCCTCGCGCACGCGCAGGTGCTGGAGGACGGGGTTGTGCATGTTCACGCGCGCCTGCTCCCAGGCCGGTCCGCCCGTGAAGAACACATGCGCGCCGGGGATCGCCTGGAGCTGCTTCGTCTGGGTGATGGGCGCGAAGTAGTAGATGTTGATGGAGTGGGCCTGGGCACTGGTCAGCAGGGTCGGCTGGCTCGGGATGATCTTGAAGACGATCTCCTTCGCCTTGGGCTTGGGTCCGTACCACTTCGGGTTGGCGACGACCGTGATGGAGGCGCCCGGGACCCAGTTCTTGAACATGAAGGGCCCGTCGCTCACGGTCGGGTCGTGGTTGAACGCTGCATTGGCGACGGCCGTGGGGTTGCTCACGTACTTGCCGAAGACGGAGTTGGGCAGGATGCCCGGCGTGCCGGCCAGGGAGAACGCGTCCTGCAGGAGCGCCGGCGTGGGCCCCTTCAGGACCACCTGGCACACCTTGGGGTTGCCGTTCACTTCCGAGATGGACTTGATGCTCGACCAGCCGGTGGTGTTCAGCGCGATGACCTTCGGATTGATGTCGATCTTCCAGGTCGTGATGATGTCCTGGCACGTGACGGGCTGGCCGTTGGTCCAGTTGGCGTTCGACCGGAGGTGAATCGTGTAAGTCAGCCCGTTGCTGGAAATCCCGCCGTTGGCCTGGGTCGGCACGACGGACGCCAGGTCCGGAGTCAGCTGGCCCTGCGGCGTGACGTTGAACAGGTTCCGGAAGAGCGCGTTGTCCACGATCTCGGCAAACGTCATGCCTGGGCCCAGGATCGGGTTGATGTGGTTGGGCTCCTCGAAGAGCCCGTCGACGATGATCCCTGACTTGGCGGCGCTGGCCGCGCTGGTCGTGGCGGCCGCGGTGGCCGCGGTCGAGGCCGTTTGAGTCGCGGGCGCGGCGGTGCTCGGCGAGGCCGCGCCGCCGCAGGCGCTCAGGACGACCAGACTCAGTCCGACGGCGATTGCGCCAAGGGCGGAATGTGATCCTCTCCGCATCGGAAGCCGTCACCTCTCATTTTGCACATCGCGGGGAACCGGGAACCTGGCTGCAAAAAGGCCGGCCGAGCGCGCGCTCACGGCGGGCGAGCGTGCACGCGGGCCGGGCTCGTCGCGGGCCGGTGCCACGGCGCGGCGCGCGCCTTGGGGGCGCCGATGCTCAGCCGCGCGCGCGTTGGCGTCATGGGCTCCTGCTGTGCCTGCGGCTCATGCGGCGCTTGCCGGACCGGGTGCCACATCACAGAACACGAAGGTTCGTCGCAGACGGACCCGGGTCCTTGCGAGGAGCGCCGGCGCGCGTGGAGCGGACACTTTACACGGCTTGACGTTTCGCCAGTCGGATGGAGGGCCGCGAGGCGGTCCGGCGGCCGGGCCGGTGGGCCGGCGGCGGGGAGATGGGGGCCCGGGGGCAGGGACGACGCGGGGGGACGGGCGGGCGAGGGGGCGGGGGGACGGTGAAGGGACTGGAGGGCCGGGCAGGGGGGGCGGGAGGGGCCGGGAGGGGCCGGGTGGCGGGGCCGGGAGGGGCCGGGTGGCGGGGGGACGGTGAGGGTCGTGAGAGCCGAGGGCCGGCGGGCCGATGGCCGGCGGGCCGTGAGGGGGGGGCGGGCCGCCGAAGGATCCCGTGAGGCGAAGGCCGCCTCGCCCGGCGTTGTGCAAAGCGCCGCCACAGCCAGGTTCGCGTGCAACCCGGGGACCGCGGCCCCGCCGGCCCGCAACCACAGCCTGGGACCCGAGCCGGGGCTGATGGCGCCGCTCGCCCCTCGCCACCTTAAGTGTAGGCCAGACCCGGGGGCTTGCCGCAAGCCCAGGGTGGTGCCGCACAATCTCGTA
>JAJYVM010000471.1 GCA_021792015.1 Bacillota bacterium
CACATCGGCGACGGCAGGCCCAGCTACCTGGCGATGATCACCTCGTAGGTGACCAGCTGGGACTGCACCCGCTCCGTCCCGCCGGTGTCGCGGTGGGCGTGGCGGAAGGCCTCGCTATTCCGCCACAGATCGAAGTCCGCCTGGCTCTGCCAGTGGGTGACGACCTCGAAGCTGCGGGCGTCGGGGCTCTTCCAGAGTTCGAAGCGGACGAACCCCGGCACGCCCGCCATGCCGCTCGCGTGGGCGAAGCCCTGCTCGATGCGCTGGGCGGAGGCCTCATCCGGCACCTGCAGCCGGTTGATCGATACGAACATCGCGCGGTTCACTCCTCTGGCTCGTCAGGCTCGGGCAGAGACTCGACCAGGGCCCGCAGCCACCTCACCTCCGTTTCCGCGTGGGCGCGCATGTGGGCGATGGCGCTGTCGATCGCGCTGCCCGGGCCGTGCGGCGGGGCGGCCGCCAGGCGCGCCGCCTCCATCTCCGCCCGCTGCAGGCGGATGCGCAGGGCCTGCCCGCGCTCGGCCGGAGGCAGCTGGTCCATGAACATGATGGCCACGTCGGCCTGGGGCCGGCGCGCCGCCTCGCCGGCCAGGCCGGTCCGCAGCAGCTCCGCGAACCGGGCCTCGCCGGCGGCCGTGATGGCGTAGACGCGGCGGGGCGGGCGGTTGCCGACCTGCTCGGTCGTCGCCACGGCCCAGGCCCGGCGCTCCAGTCGGCGCAGGACCTGGTACGCGGTGGCGCGCGACAGCCCGACGAGCTCGCCCGCGTTGCGGTCGATGAACTCGAGCAGGCTGTATCCGTGCCGGCTCTGGTTCTTGAGGACGCCAAGCAGCAGCAGTTCGAAGGCCGAGTCGGCCAAGGTCAGGATCACCCAGGAACAGAATAATCTATAACAGACTAAATGCAAGCCGGCAGGGGGCTGCAGCACCCGAGAGCAAACGCAGGGCCGCCGGGCGGGCTGGGTCGCCCGCTCAAGACGAACTGCGGGCCATGCGGCGGGCTGCGTCGCCCGCTCAAGGCGAAGTGCGGGCCATGCGGCGGGCTGCGTCGCCGCAGGTCGCCGGCCGCGCAGGGAGGCTGCGGGCGCCCAGCGAACGCTCGCCCTGCGAATCAGGGAGGGGGCCGTCCGCGAGCATGGCTACACCGCTTCGGGTCGAGGACCTCTGCCGCTTCCGCTGGCTGACCGACGTCCAGATCGCCCCCGACGGCCACGCGGCCGCGTTCGGCGTCGAGGCGATCCGTGAGGACCGCAAGGGCTATGTGCGCTCCATCTGGCTCGCGACCGTGGGCGGCGAGCCCCGTCCCCTGACCTCGGGCGCGGCGAAGGACACCACGCCGCGCTGGTCGCCCGACGGGCGCTCGCTGGCCTTCCTCAGCGACCGGTCCGGCACGACCGAGCTGTGGCTGATGCCCGTGGCCGAAGGTGGTGAAGCCCGGCCCCTCACGCGCCTTGGCGGCGGCGTGGGGGAGGCCGTGTGGTCGCCGGACGGCACGCGGCTCGCCTTCGTGGCGCGGCGGGCACCGGAGGGCGCGCCTGCGCCCAATCCGCTCCACGCCGACGACGTCAAGGTGTTCCGCCGTCCCCGGTACAAGTTCGACGGACAGGGCCTGCTGCACCCGGAGCGGCACGGCCAGATCGGCTGGATCGCCCTGAGCGATCCCACCGAAGTCCACTGGGTCACCGGCGGGCCCTATGACCACCAGAGCCCGGCCTGGTCGCCCGACGGCCACCGGATCGCCTTCTCCGCCACCCGGGTCGACGATCCGGATCATGCGCCCTTCAGCGACATCTGGGTCGCCGACGACAACGGCCTGCGGAAGCTGACCGAATCGCTCGGTCCCGCGCATGACCCCGCCTGGTCGCGCGATGGCCGCAGCATCGCCTACATCGGCCACGAGGAGGGCATGGAGCAACTGGCCCTGCCGCACGTGTACCTGGTGAACGCGGCCGGCGGCGAGAGGCGGCGCGACCTGAGCCCCGGCGGGCTCGATGCATACCTGGGCAACGGCATCGTGTCTGACTTCCGGGTGGGCGGCGGGATCCCCGCCCTCGCGTTCACGGCCGCCGGGGACGAGGTGCTGCTGCCCGTCACGCCTGGCCGCACCGTGCACCTCCTGGCCCTGAAGACCGACGGCTCGGGCGCGACGCGCACCGCCCTGGGCGGCATGCGCCACCTCTTCGCGCTCTCCTACGCCAGCGACATGACCCGCTACGCGGCCGGGATCGCCACCGCCACCGAGCCGGGCGACCTCTACTTTGGGCGGCTGGACGGGGATGAGCGGCGCGCCACCCACCTGAACCCCGACCTGCTGGTCGCCGAGCCTGAGCACTTTCAGTTCCGGGCCCGTGACGGGCAACAGGTCGACGCCTGGCTGATGAAGCCGCCGGGGATGGCGGCGCCTGCCGCCGCCATCCTCAACGTGCACGGCGGGCCGGGCCTGGCCTTCGGTGAGTCGTTCTTCTTCGAGCACCAGCTGCTCGCGGCGGCCGGCTACGCCGTCATCTACTGCAACCCGCGCGGCTCCGGCTGCTACGGCCGCGACTTCCAGCGCGCCATCGACAACGCCTGGGGCACCAAGGACTTCGAGGACTGCATGGACTGCGTCGACGCGGCGCTGGCGCGCTGCCCCAGCATCGACCCGGCGCGGCTTGGCGTCTGCGGCGGCTCCTACGGCGGCTACATGACCAACTGGATCACCGGCCACACCGACCGCTTCGCCTGCGCCGTGACCGACCGCTGCATCAGCAACCTGATGTCGCAGATGCTGTACAGCGACTTCGGCTTCCGGCGACGCGGCCGGCCCGATCCCTGGGCCGATCCCGACGGCTACCTCGCGCAGTCGCCCATCATGTCCGTGCACCACGTGCGCACGCCCACGCTGATCATTCACAGCGAGCAGGACCACCGCTGCCCGATGGGCGAGGGCGAGCTGTGGTACAACGCCCTGAGCCGGCTGGGGGTCGAGACCGTGTTCGTGCGCTACCCGGACGAGAGCCACAGCATGGGGCGGATCGGGCGGCCCGACCACCGGCTGGACCGGTTTTCCCGCTACCTCGACTGGTTCACG
>JAJYVM010000472.1 GCA_021792015.1 Bacillota bacterium
CCGGCAACTCGGGGTCCTGCGTCAGGTGGCCCGTGCGCGCGCCAGCGGCCAGGCCGACGCGGCCGGTGTCCGGCTCCTCGCGGCCGGAGAGGATGCGCAGCAGGGTGCTCTTGCCGGCGCCGTTGGGACCGACCAGGCCCGCCCGCTCACCGCGGCCAAGGGCGAAGCCGACGCCCGCGAACAGGGCGCGCGCACCGTACTCCTTGGACAGGTTCTCGACGGAGATCAGCGACATCGCCCGACCATGTTACCGCAAACCCGGCGCCGCCGCGCAACCGTCCGGCCGCCGGGCCCAGCGCTGACGCATGAGAGGTCTGCAGGAGGGCCGGTCAGGGCGGCTTCGGGGCTGGGGACGGGCGATGGTGAGGCGGCGGTCTGAGCCGAAGGCGGGCGGGAGCCGTTGGGGGCCGCGCCGGGCATTTGGGCGAGGTGCTGGACCACCCGGTGGCCGACAGGCGGGCGCGGCCGGCCGCGGGCTGCAGCGGCGGCAGCCTTCTGGGCAAGGAGGCGACGGCATTGCGGGCGGTTCAGACGATCAGGCGCAGCTGGGGCGAGCGATCACGCAGGGCCCGCAGGTGCTCGGGCGCCAGCCACGGGCCGAGGTAGGTTTCCCGCAGGAACACGAGCGTCCCGCGGAAGCCGCGCCGGCAGACGACGGACCAAAGGCCGACGGAGTAGCAGGCCAACGTGTTGAGCAGGCAGGCCAGCAACATCAGGTAATGCCAGCAGCGCATGGCATTCCAGTTCCAGGAGAACGGGTGCGTGGCCCGGTAGCCGTGGTGCTTTTGGGCCAGCACGTGCTCTTCGATGTCCCAGCGATGCCGGGCGGCGCGGTTGCAGCGGTCGACGACGTTGTTGCTGCTCAGCGGCGAACTGGAGACCCAGGCGAAGCGGGCATGATGCGCGACGAGCTCATCGTGCTCGTCGCGGGTCGTCCAGTGTTCTTCGCACACGACCACATGCAGCAACAGCTTCTGGCGGTCATTGTCGCCGTAACGGTAATCGATGTGATTGACCCACCAGAAGTCCTGCTGGCGATCGGCCCAGCGGACGTGGAGCGCGTTCTCGGGTGTCAGAGGCCTCAGGGCATACGCCTCGGCCCAGACCGACTTCAGCTTGTCGTCGGGCAAGCTGATCATGAACTCCCAGTTGTAGCGCCGGCACTGGGCCATGATGGGGCCGTTGGGGTACAGTCCGTCGGCCACCACTAGCACGCGCAGGCGCGGGAAGGCCTGCTTCAAGCGACCGGCGAGCCGCTGGAAGGCCTTCTGTTCGCAGTCCTGCTTTTTGGCCTCGTCCTGCTCCGGCCCGTTGGTGCAGAACTCGGCGGCTAGAGGCAGCGTGATGCCCTGCGGGCTGACCAGGGCGGCCTCGAGGACGTGGGCTGTGTAACGGATCTGCTCGTTCTGGCCGTTGCGCCAGCGCAGCGCTTCGGGCGCCCAGGGCTCATCGCGCGTCAACTTCTGCAGGCCATCCATGGCGATGACGTAATGGCGGCGCACCATCAGGGCCTGCAGCTTGCGGTGGCGCAACAGGCCCCGCACGCGATCGAGCAGGACTTGTTCCAACTCCTCGGGCGCGATGCGCTCCAGCAGGCGGTTGACCGTGTCCGCGTGGGGGATGGCCGCAACATCCAGATCGGGGAAAACCGCGCGCAGCGCCTCCCAGAGCCCGGGCCGGCTCAGTTCGCGGTTGCCCTCCCGCCGCGAGCTGAACTGCAGCACGAACAGCAGGATCGCGTAGACCAGCACCACGGTCAGCTTGTGGCGGATGCTGCGGGGTCGCCGCGGATCCGGGATGCGAACCAGCTTGGCGAGCAGGGGCGCCAGTTGGCTGCGCAGCACCTGGAGGTGGGCCTCGGCGGCCGCCTGCCGGTCCGCCTGCTCCTCCGACGTGCTGGCCCACGGGCTCTTGCGGTTCGGCAGGGTCGCCGGCGCCAGGTGCTCAGGCGTCCACGCCGCCATCGGCCACCACCTCCTCCGGCGGCGGGGCGGCAGGTGTCAGCAGGCGGCGGCGCCAGTCGCCCACCAGCGGGTAGACCCAGATCTGCTTCACGGCTTCCGACCGCGCGTGCCGCCGGTCCTGCCGCCCGCGCCCGGCCGTCTCGCCCAGGTGCAGCCAGTTGGCGGCACGGTAACACGTCCCCCGCCACGGCGGCGTGACGAAGGTCTCCGCCAGCAGCACCTCGTACCCGTAGCGCCCGAGCCAGTCCCTCGCCAGCCGCCGCGCCACCAAGGCCAGGGCATGGCTGGCCAGGTGCGGAACGCAAACGCCAGGTAACAGCAAGAACCGGCTGTTGGCCACGAGCCGGTGCCGGAACCGCTGCCGATCCTGGGGACTCCAGCCGATCCACGCGTCCCTTGCCGCCAGCGCTTTCGCCGCCGCCGCGAACAGGAACCCGCCCAGCACGCGTGCCTCGCCGGCCACCTGGCCGCGGATCCAATACCGCTGGTGCGCCCCGAAGGCCCGCCGGTAGCCCAGCGGGTGGTAAGCGGCCATCGTCGCGTCCCAGCTGGGTTGCTCCGCCGCCGGTACCGGCTCGACTGTCACCGGCCGCACGGCGTGCAGCGCCGCGCGCACCTCGATGGAGGGCAACGCCACCGCCCTCAGACGGGCCGGCTTCGGCTTGGCACGCCCCCGTTTGGCCGGCAGCGCCACCAGGCCCGCTGCTTCCAACCGCGCCAACAGCGGCAGGCAGGCGTGCACCCGTACTTGTCCGTTCGGCGCCTTCCACGGCAAGTTCTCGCACAGGGTGTAGGCCAACTCCATCCGACTCAAGCCCGGGAAACGGCGCGCCGTCCAGCGGATCAGCTCCAGGTCCTGCGCCGTGAACAACCGATCGCCGATCCAAAAGGGCGGGTCCCACCTCGGCATGGAGTGCCGCCACTCCCTCCCGATGAACTCCCGCCCTATCCTGCCAGAAGGAGCCGGTCGTTGTCCAGCCCCTTCTGCAACGAAATTTTCTGCCTCGCATCTCAGAACCTCAGCCGTGCACCCCATTCCTCACTCATGCGTCAGCGCTGCCGGGCCTCGCGCGCGCCGTTGCCACCCCAAGAGG
>JAJYVM010000473.1 GCA_021792015.1 Bacillota bacterium
TCGTGGGCGCCGGCGCGATCGCGCAGGACCACGTCCGCGCGATGCGGCGGGTGCCGGGCCTGGAGGTCACGGCGGTGATGGACCGCCACATCGGCAGGGCGCAGGCGCTGGCCGCGCTGGCCGGATCCGCCCGCGCCGCGGACGATCTCGATGCGGTGCTGCGGGCGGATGACGTCGACGCCGTGGACATCTGCGTGCCGCCCGACGCCCACGCGCAGGTGAGCATCGCGGCCGCGCGCCACGGTAAGCACGTCCATGTGGAGAAGCCCGTCGCGCTGAGCCTGGACGACCTCGAGGCGATGCTGGCGGCGGCGGACGCGCAGGGCGTATCGCTGACGGTTGGCCAGACGGCGCGCTTTCAGCCGGCCCACATGGCGGCGAAGCGGCAGGTCGCCTCCGGGGCGATCGGTGCCCCGCGGGCGCTGCACGTGACGTGGTACGCCCATCACCTCTGGCCCCGGAGCTGGCGCGCCTGGCAGCTCGATCCGGCGCGATGCGGCGGCCACCTCGTCCATAACGGGGTCCACGCCCTGGACCTCGCGGTGTGGCTGCTGGACGACACCCCGGTGCGGGTGTTCGCGCGCGGATGGTGCGGCTTTGCCCCGGAGATGCCCACGCCGGACAGCTTTCACATCATCGTGCGCTTCGCCGGCGGCGGGCTCGCCACCCTGGAGATCTCCTACGCGCTGCGCAGGCCGGGCGATCAGCTCCGGCGTCTGCTGGTGGTCGGCGAGCGGGGCTCGCAGCTTCAGGTCACCGCGACGGAGCCGGGGGGCATCGAGCCGGCCGCGACGGCGGACGCGATGCGCCACCAGTTCGCGCACTGGGCGCGGGTGCTCCGCGGGCAGGAGCCGGCCATCGTGGGCCGCGACCAGGTGCGGTCGGTCCTTGCCGCGGCGCTGGCGGCGCAGAGGGCCTACGCCTCAGGGCGCGCGCAGGAGGTGACGCCCCGTGCCCGAGCCTAGCCCGGCGCGGCTCGGCGTCGCGGTCCTGAGCGCCGTGCGCCATGCCCAGGGCTACGTCGACGTGCTGCGCGGCCTGCCAGGCGTCGAGGTGGTCGTCGTCGCCGAGGAGGCGGGGGCGCCGGCCTGGGCGCACGAGGCGGCGCGCGCGCTGGCCGAGCGGTGCGGCGCGGCCCTGACGGACGACCCGGCCTCCGCCCTCCGCCGGCCCGACGTCCACCTGGCGCTGGTCTGCTCGGAGCCGGTCCGCCACGCCCGGCTGGGGCGGCTGGCTCTGGCGGCCGGCCACCACGTCCTGCTCGACAAGCCGATGGCCACCACCCTCCGCGACGCCGACGAGATCGCCCGCGCGGCGCTGGCGGCGCCGGGACGCTTCTCCGTCATCCACCGGCTGCACTCCCCCGCCATCCGCCGCGCACGCGCCGCCATCGACGCGGGTGCGGTGGGCCTGGTGCGGAGCGTGGACATCGAGTGGCTGGCCAGCGACGGCCTGAGCGGCACGAGCGTGGAACGGCCCGAGCTGGTGACCGACCCCGCCCTGTCCGGCGGGGGCGAGCTGCAGAACTTCCTCGGCTATCCGGTCGGCTACCTTCGCCACCTGACCGGGGCCGAGGTCGAGGAGGTGTTTGCCGAGACGGCCACCCTGACGTTCCCCGAGCATCGCCGGGGCGGCGTCGAGGATTTCGGCATGCTCTCGCTCCGGCTCGAGCACGGGATCCTGGCCACGGTGTCCGTCGGCCGGGTCCGGCAGGCGCCGGGGCCGGGCCCAGGGACGTCCACCCTGCGTGTGATCGGCTCCCACGGCCACCTCTGGCTGGATGAGGACGACGGGCGCATCGAGCAGTGGACGCCAGGGGCCATGTCGATGGCGCCGTTCGGCGAGCCGGCCGCGAGACAGGCGGTTCGCGCCATGCTGGACGAGTTCGTCACGGCCATCCGCACGGGCCGGGAGCCGCTGTTCGGCGCCCGGGACGGTTGGGCGGTCGCCGCGGTCGTGGAGGCCGCCTACCGCTCGGCCCGGTGCGGGCAGCCGGCGCGGGTCGCGCCCTGGCAGGGCGGGGACGGCCCCGGCCAGCCGAGGCGCCCTGTTGAGGAGTAGTTGAGGAGCAGCGAAGGGAGATTCGCGACAATGCCACGACGCAGGCCCTGGTTCTTCGGATTGGCCGCCGGACTCATGGTGTCGATGACGCTCGCGGCCTGCGGGGGCGCGGGCGCGGGCACCGGGGCGGCCACGACATCGGCCTCGGCGGCGGCGACGGCGACCGCCGCCACGCAGTCCACGACCGTGGCCACGAGCAACACGCTGTCCGGGGCCTTCGACGAAGGGCCGGGCGGCTGCCCGGAGTGCTTCAACCCGCTGACGGCGACGGCCGGCTTCACCTGGCTGGAGGAGTACTACCAGCCGCTCGTCCTTTATGATGTCAACTTCCAGAAGATCCAGGGGGTGCTGGCCACTTCCTGGAGCGTCTCCCAGAACGGGCTCGCGTACACCTTCCACCTGCGCAAGGGCGTGCAGTGGCAGGACGGCAAGCCCTTCACCTCGGCCGACGTCAAGTTCACCATCGGCCTTGTCCAGAACCCGGCCAGCGCCAGCTGGATCGCGTCCTATTTCACGGACGTCACCGGCGTCACGACGCCGAACGCCGACACGGCGGTCATCCACCTCAAGAGCCCGGACGCGGCCCTGCTGTCCGCGCTGACCTTCCTCGTCATGCTGCCGCAGCACGCGCTCAGCAGCATTCCCCCGGCCCAGCTCGTGAAGTCGAGCTGGTGGAGGACCGATCCCATCGGCACGGGCCCGTTCAAGTGGGAGAAGTACGTGCCATCCCAGTACGTCGAGCTGGCCGCCAACCCGACCTACTGGGGCGGCAAGCCCAAGCTGGCCCATCTGATCGACCGCTACTACAAGCAGTCCGGGGCCGCCGTCCTGGCCCTGCAGTCCGGCCAGATCCAGTTCACCTACATCAATCCCGACGTGGTCTCGACCCTGAAGAGCAACCCCAACATCCAGATCCTCTCCGGACCGTCGCAGGTGATCAACTATCTCGGCTTCAACCTCCATAGCCCCCTGTGGAAGGACGTCCGCGTG
>JAJYVM010000474.1 GCA_021792015.1 Bacillota bacterium
CTCGTGTCTCCGAGGCTGCCCCGTAGACGAATGATCGCGCCGCGCCGGAGGGGGCAGCGCCGGTTCTCCGGTTCAGCCGCGACGCGTGAGCCTGTTCGAGGAATGCCTCGGCGTCGGAGCGGCAGCCCGCACAGCGTCCTCCGTCGTCCGAGCCACGCCGCTCGCCGCGGGCGCTGGGGTCCGGGCGGGTTTTTCCGTCGCGGGTTCTCACGCGGACCGACCATCGCCGTGCGGTCCGTGCCGGGGGGCACCGTGCGGTATGGCAGTCACGCCGTTCCCCGCAGGCAGGATCCGCAGCGGGTCGATCTCGATCGGATGGAATGGGCCGGGCGCGGCGGCCGCCCACGTCCCGAGCCGCACCAACACCTGCGCTGCCGCCTCCAGGTCGTAGGGGTCGCCGCCCGCGGCGCCGGCGTGCAGGACCACCAAGCAGCGCAACTCGCCCAGCATCGCTTGGGCCTCTGCCATGTCGAACGGGGCCAGGCGGGCGGCCCGGTCCTCGGGGCGGGCCAGGCCCCAGACACCGCCCGCGCCGCAGGTGACGGCCGGGCCGAATGCGGCGTCCCACTCCACGGTGCAGCGCAGGTCGAAGCCTCGGGGGAGGGACAGCCACGCGTCCCCTGCCTTCTCTTGGCCGTTGCGGCCCGGTTCTCCATGGGGGATGCCGCATGCGTCGAGCACGGCCTCCAACGACACCGGCGATACATCCACGGCGGCGGTATTCGGCGTGATGCGGCCGCCGGGAGCGTACGGCGGCACGGCGGCCGCATCGCGCGCGCGCAGCCAGCCCGCCACGGCCCGCACGGCCAGGTGTGCGGAGCAGAAGACGGGCACACGCCCGTCGCGGAGGATCCGAGCCGCAGCCTCTTCCTGGAAGACGGGGGAGGCGGCGAGAACCGCCACCGGCTTGTCCGAGGCAGCGGCGACTTCGACCAGGTGCTGTGCCATCCGCTCGTCGAAGGCGTCCAGGCGGTGGGGCAGGGGGAAGAGCACGGCGGCCAGGCCCGGATCGGCGACCATGATCTCCACGGCCCGGCGGGCGAGGCCGGGATCTTCGAGCGCAGCCGTTGTCAGGTCGGTGGGGTTGCCGACCGTCGCGATCTCCGGCACCAAGTCGCGCAGGGTGGAGCGCGTCCCGGGCCAGAGGTCCGGCAAGGGGACGGCATAGGTGTGGGCGAGGTCTGCGAGGAGGCTGCCCGCACCGCCCGAGAAGGAGCAGATGCCGAGGCCCCCGGGACCCGGGCGGGGATGGCGGGCCAGCAGGCGGGCCACGGCAGTCAGCTCGTCCACATCGTCGACGCGGATGCAGCCCGCCCGGCGCAGCGCCGCGTCCGCGACGCTTTGGGACCCGTTGGTGGCCGCTGTGTGCGCGCGCGCCGCCGCCGCGCCCGGGACGGTGCGGCCGATCTTCAGCAGGAGCACAGGCTTGGCGGCCGCTCGGCAGCGCGCGACCGCACGTAGGAAGCGTCGGCCGTCCCGCCAGCCTTCGACGATCAGGGCGACGGCTGCAGTGCCGGGATCGTCCGCCAAAAACGAGACGAAGTCGGCGGCATCGAGGTCCGCCTCATTGCCGGTTGAGAACCAATAGCTGAAGCCGAGGCCTGTCTGCATCGCGTCCAGGACCGTCCGCCCCAGGGCGCCGCCCTGGGTGACCAGGCCGATGGGACCCGCCACCAGCCCGGTCGGATCGAACTGCGCGGAGAACGTGTACACCAGCCCGTCACGGATCTGCCAGAGGCCGGGGCAGTTGGGTCCGTAAAGGCGGAGGGGGCCGGCCAGCGCCCGCAAGTCCCGCTGCCGTGCCGCGCCCGCCCCGCCGATCTCGGCGAAGCCGCCGGAGAGGATGATGGCGCCGCGGACTCCGTGCCCGGCGGCTTCGCCGACGACTCCGGGTACGTGGCGTGCTGGAACGGCTACGATGATCAGGTCGCAGGGGGCGGGCAGCGCGGCCACCGAGGGATAGCAGGGTAGACCGGCCACCTCCGCGTAGCGGGGGTTCACCGGGTAGATGCCGCCGGCGTATCCGCAGGCGATCAGGGAGGGGATCAGCCGGGTCGAGAACTTCCCGGCCTCCGCAGACGCGCCCACGACGGCGATGCCTCGCGGGCGCAGGAAGGCCAGCAACTGGTCGGGGGTCACGAATTCGTCCGCCGGTGCCGGAAGCGAGCCCTCATCCATGTGCAGCCGCCTTCCTGCCGGCTCGCCGGCCGTGGGGTCGCGCGGGTCCGTCGGACCCGGGCCGCCGGTCCCGCCCGATTCCGCTTCGCGCCCGTCCAGGGCCGCAGGCCGGGACGCGCCGCGCCCGGTCATGCGCCGAGGTCTGCTACCAGCATCCCGGCGGCGTCGGCCACCAGCGTGTCGTTGGATCCGTCGGCGACTCGGTAGAAGCGCAGGTCGCGCCAGAATCGCTCGATGGGCAGCTCGCGCGTATAGCCGTACCCGCCATGCATCTGCAGGACGCGGTCGACGGTGCGGCAGGCGGCCTCGGCCGCGTAAGCCATGGCCGGTCCCGCGAGGTCCTGCGCGCTGTCTCTGTCCCCGCGATCGGCCAGGGACGCGGCGCGGTAGAGCAGCAGGCGGGCACCGTGCAACTCGCGCGCCGAGTCCGCCACCATCCACTGGATGGCTTGCCGGTCGGCTAGGGGCCGCCCGAAGGTCTGACGCCGCCGGATGTGGTCCAAGCCGATCTCCAGGCAGCGTTCCGCCGCCCCGAGGGCGCCGGCGCCGAACACCGTCACCCGCTGCGCGGCGCGCCAGAGGAGCGCGGCCGGTCCGGCGTCCGGCAGGATCCGCGCGGTTTCGAGGCGGCAATCCTCCCAGGCGAGGTCGGCCAGTTCCACTGAGCCCATGCCCGGGCGTCTCCGGCAAACCCGGTAGCCGGGTAGGCCGCGGTCGCAGAGGAAGCCCTGCAGGCGACCCTGCATCTCGGCTACGACGAGCAGCACATCCTCTGTGCACAGGGCCGGCACGGCCGTCCACGTGCCGCTCAGCACGGCTCCCTCGGGTGTTGGCATCGCCCGGAGCCCGGGCGCCCCGCCCG
>JAJYVM010000475.1 GCA_021792015.1 Bacillota bacterium
GGCGCGGCACCCTGGACGGGGACGGAATCCTCTTCATCGCCCATGACGGGCGGATCATGCCGGGCGGGCTGATGCCGCTCGAGCTCGGCAATGTGCGCACCGACTCGCTGGTGGCCGTCTATCGCGATAGCCCGTTGCTGCGCGACATCCGGAGCCGCCGGCTCAGCGGGGCGTGCGGTGGCTGCCCGTGGCGGCAAGCTTGCGGTGGTTCACGCGCGCGGAGCCTGGTCGCGACAGGGGATCCGCTCGGCAGCGACCCGGCGTGCGTGCGGGTGGCCGCCGGCATCTCGTCCGGCGAGCCGGGGCGGCAGCCGGTGGACAGTCCGGCCCGCAAGGGCTGACGCGCGGTCCGGCTCCAGGCGGGCAGGAGCAGGGCCTGCTCGGGGCCTCGCTGCGGGGCTCGCCCCGGGCCCTGTTCCGGGCCTACTCCGCCTTCCCGCCGGGCCCCGCCCTGGGCCCAGATCCTGCCGTGGCCGGGCCCCTGGCCCGGTTCCCGTCCCACCCGCGCAACCAGTGCCCGCCTACCCGGCCGCGGCCGTTTCGCGCTCCGTGAGGCAGCAGCCGGGGTCGGGTCCGCCCAGAGACAGGTCCGTCATGGCACGGGCGCGCTCGCCGCCGTGGCAGAGGCTGCTCCAGCGGCACGCCGCGCACGGCGCGCCGACATCGTCGTACAGGGCGCGCGTCCGCTGCCAGCCGGCCCGGCCGCGGTCGAGCCAGATGTCGCTGAAGGGGCGCCGGCCCACCGTCCCAAGGGTCAGCGCGGGCACGCCCGCCACCGCGGCGACGTTGCCCAGCGGGTCGATCCAGGCGACGTCCGGCCAGCCGGCCGCCTTGGCCCGGGCGGCCGCGAGGGCGGCCGGCGCCTGCTCGGGGGCGTGGCGCAGGCACCAGATGTAGACGAAGATTGGATCGGCCGGCCCATGCCAGGTCCGGATGCGTGCGGGGAGCCGCCGCTGGTGCCAGTCCCAGGCCGCCGTGGCGAGCGTCCGCAGCGCGAATCGGGTCTGGCCCGGCAGCGTCAACTGCGCGCGCCAGTCGAGGCGGCCCTCCGGCATGACGTGGGCGACGTCGCAGCCATGGAGCCCCGAGCGCTCCACCCACTCCAGGAGCGCGGCGAGGCGGCTGGTGCTGTTGCGGGTCAGGCGCACGCCGACGCCGGTCGCGACCCCGGCCTGGAGCGCGGCGTCGACGGCCCGTGCCGCCCCCTCGCTGGGCTCCCACACGGGGCGCCGCGGATGCGATGGCCCAGCGTCGAGCGCAAGCCGCACCGTCGCCCGGGCCAGCCCGGCCTCCCGCAGCTCGCTGACCATCTCCGCGGTCCAGCCGGCCGCCGGCGCCGCGACGACCTCCGCCACCATGCCTGCCCGCCGCGCTTCCGCGGCTAACGCCACTACCTCGGCGTCCAGGGCGCCCTCACCCAGGTCCAGGACCATGCGATCGGCGCCCGCGGCCCTCAGGTCCGCCATCTGCGGCCGGTAGGCATCCGCTCCGCGCCGCCAGTGGACCACGAGCTCGGACCCCGGGCCGGCCGTCAGCCGCCGGCCGATGGCGGAACTCAGCGCGAACATCGGCGATTCGCCTCCGAAGCGCAGCGGTAGCGCGCACCCCCACTCTACCGGAATGGAGCCGTCCGTGCCGCACTCGCCCTTGCCCCAGCCGCACGCGCGCGGCCCCGCGCCAGACTTCTGCGCCGAAACCCACATGTTTGACCAAATATGACCACGGTCATAAAATGACCGTGGTCATATTATGCCATCCCGTTGCGCGGTCACATGGCGTCTCGCGCGGCACGGCCACGCTGCGTGTCCCATGCTGCGTGCCCCATACCAAGGAGGAGGCAGCCCGCCGCATGCGCATCGCCCAGGCCCAGCGTGAGCAGATCCGCGCCGCGCTGATCGGAGCAGGCCTCGAGCTGTTCCGGCGCCGCGGGTTCGCGGCCACCACGGTGGAGGCGGTCGCAGCCGACGCCGGCGTCGCCAAGGGCACCTTCTACAACTACTTTTCCACCAAGGAGGATCTCGCGCTGGCGGCGCTCGCCCCCATGCTGCGCGACGCGCGCGCCACCCTCGATGGCCTGTCGCCGCGGGCGAGCCTGCGCCAGCGCCTGGACCAGCTGCTTGATCTGCTTGGCGCGTGGTCCAGCGATAGCCCTGATTTGGTCTGGGTCTGGGCCACCGAGCTCCCGCGCCGCGGCGTGGAGCAGCCGGGCTCGGCCCTCTTCCACGAGATGCTGACGTCTCTGTTCGCCGTTGCCCAGGCCGCGGGCCAGGCCCGCCCCGCGCCCGGCCCCGAGCAGCTCGCCATCGGCCTGGAGGGCGTGCTGCTCTCCCAGGTCGCCCATTGGTACCACGACGGCGCGCGCGGCGATCTCGCCGGCGGGTTGCGCCAGGCCGCCGACGTGTACCTCACGGGTGCCGCGACCGGTGCCGCTACCGGTGCCGCGACCGGTGCCGCGGCCGGTGCCGCTACCGGTGCCCCGGCCGCCGCCGCCCGCCACGAGCAGCAGAGGGAGGTCACCCGACCGTGTCCGTCAACATTGCTGCCCAGATGACGCCCGCCATGCGCCTCAACCCGTTTCCGATGTACAGGACGGCCCGCGCGATGGGCGGTGTCGTCCACATCAAGCAGCCGCCCCTCTGGAACGTCTTCCGGTATGAGGACGTGCGCACGGCCCTCGGCGACCACGCCCGCTTCTCCAGCCGCCTGGGCCGCGAAAGCGGCCCCGACAGCCTCATCACGTCCGATCCGCCGCGCCACAGCAAGCTGCGTGCGTTGGTCAAATCCGCCTTCACCCCGCGCGCCATCGCCGGCCTGCAGCCGCGCATCGCCACCGTGGCTGCGGAGCTGCTCGATGCCGCCGCCGCGCGCGGGGAGATGGACCTCGTCCGCGATTTCGCCGAGCCGCTGCCCGTGCTGGTCATCGCTGACATGCTGGGCATCCCGGGGCAGCGGCGCGCCGACTTCAAGCACTGGTCCGACCTCGTCGTCTCGGGCTCGGACCACCTGCTGATGGGGGAC
>JAJYVM010000476.1 GCA_021792015.1 Bacillota bacterium
AGGCCAGGGCGATACGCGCGACGCCCTCCTCGGAGATGCCGGTCATGGTCTGAATCCCGGACACACCCTGCAAGGCCGTCTGCAGCGGATCGGTCACCAGGGTGCGCATGTCCTGCGGCGAGGCGCCAGGATCGGTGACGACCACCTGCACGAAGGGAAAGGTCACGTGCGGCAGGCGCCGCACCGGCAGGCGGGTATAGGCGATGGCCCCCATGAGCATCGCGGCCAGGACGACCATCCATACCGTCAACGGACGGCGGATGGCGACCTCGGTCAGATTCAACGCGCCACACTCCCCCCGCGACCCCTCACGCCTTTCCGCCAACGGCCACCCGCACACGGTCGCCCGGGGCGAGGTAGGTCCCGCCGGCCACGACCACCTCCTGCCCCGCGCTCAGCCCCGACCGCACGTGGACGAAGGCACCGCTGGCGCTGCCGGTGTGGATCGTGCGCAGGGTGACCCGATCCCCGGAGACCACGAACACGCTATCGGTGGAACCAGAGTGGTGTACGGCCGATTGCGGCACCAGGAGCACGCCGTGGAGCTGCCGGGTGGTCACGGCGGCGGTCACGGCCTCACCGGCGCGCAGACCGGCCTGGCCCGCCGCATCCGGCAGAATGTCCACCTCGAAGGTGAGATTGCTTGTACTGGCGGTGGGCAGGATGCGCTCCACCCGCCCGCCGTAGGTCTGGTCACCGCCGAGCGCGCGCAGTTGCACCTCGTCGCCCGGCCGCAACGCCCCGAGCTGCGTCTGTGGCACCGCCGCCTCCACGCGCAGGGTGCGTCCGATCAGCGTGTACACAGGCGTCTGCGGCGTGACGAAAGCGCCCACGGAAACGAGGCGCGCCGCGATGGTGCCGGAGATCGGGGCCACCACCGCCGTGGCGGCCACCTCGAGCCGGGCGGAGGCCGCCGCCGCCTGGGCCTGCTCCAGCGCCGCCCGTGCGGCCGCCACGTCCTGGGGCGTGACGGCCTGCTGCGCCTCCCGCAGCTGCGCCTTGGCCTGATCGACGGCCGCCTTCGCCTCCTGGAGCTGCAGTGGCGTCGCCGGGGCAGTCAGGGCGGCCAGCGCACCCTCTGCCGCGTTGACCTGGGCCTGCGCCTGCGTCACGGCGGCGGCGGCCTGCTGCTCGGCCTGCGCCTGGGCCGCCTCCGCGGCGGCCAGCGCGTCCTGCCCCTGGCTCTGCACCGCCGCCGCCTGCGCCTGGGCACCGTTGGCGTCGGCCGCCGCCGCCGCCTGCGCCTGGGTCAACTGCGCCTGGGTGGTGGCCGCGGCATCCGCGGCCTGCACCTCGCCCGCGTACAGTTGGGCGTAGGACTGGTAGGTCGCTCCGGCCACCGTTGGGGTCTGAGGGGCCCCGGCGCTGCCGGGTGGGGGTGGTGTGCAGTCCGACGGCAGGTGGGCCGCGGCGCACGTCTCGGCTCGCGCGGTTGCCAGCAGCAGCGCGGCATAGTTGGCCGCGGTCTGCGCCGTGGCTACCTGCGCCGATCCCACCTGAGCCGCATTCTGCACGGCAGCACCTGCCGGGGTGGCGCCGCTGCCGGCGGCGGCCACCGCCTGCTGGGCGTCGGCGACGGCCACCCCGGCCGGTCCCTGCGGCGAAGCCGCCAGGAGCGCCGCCTTCTGCGCCTGGGCCAGGACGGCCAGGGCATTCTGCACGGCTGTCTGCGCCTGCTGCACCTGCGCCGGGATCGGCCCGAGCACTACCTGCTGGTAGCGCGCCCCGGCTGCCGCGTAGCCGGCCTGTGCCGCAGCGACGCTTGCCGGCGAGGGCCCCGCCTCCAGGGCCGACAGGTGGGCCTGCGCCTCCGCCACGGCCGCCTCGGCCTCCCGCAACTGCGCCTGCGCCGGACCGGCATCGAGCGTTGCCAGGAGTTGTCCGGCGCGCACCTGCTCGCCGGCATGAACCAACAGCGCCTGCACCCGCTCTGAGGTCCCCGCCGTCAACTCCACCTCGCTGCGGGCAACCACCGAACCGGATAGGGTGACGTGCTCGGCAATGGAGCCGAGCCCCACGGCCGCGACCTGCACCGTCGCCCCTGCGGCCGCCGCGGGGGCGACGCGCGTCTGGACCGACCGCAGCCGGTCCGCCAGACCTGCCGTCCCCAACAGCGCAGCCCCCGCAAGGGCCAGGATCGCCATCTGCCGCACCCGCGCCGCCATTTCCGCACCCCCGCCGGCTCACGCCGCACGCGCGATGTCCCAAGACCCGCTTCCCGAAGCCGGGGTGATTCCCCAGAACTCACTGCAACACTGGGGCCGACAGCGGGCGCACGGTGACGGCGTATGTTCGCCTCACCGTCGGCCTTCGTCACTTCACCATGTGAACCGATTGGCAGCTTAGCACGTGCTTTTCAGCACCACAAGTCCGCAAATGCCGATCTTGCAATAGACGGGCCCTGACCGTTATCTTCTTTGCTATGGTGAAACAAGGCCCCTCGGCCGGCCCTTCCGGCTCCGAGGCCCGCCTGGACCCGGCCATCGCGGACATCGCCCGGAGCCTGCCGGTACTGCTCCGCCACCTGCATGCCCAGGCCCGGGCCCAGAGTCCCGGAGGGCTCCAGCTGGATGGACCCGGCGCCTTCGCCCTCTGGCTGCTGCATGCGCGTGGCCCGCTGACGGCCGGCGAACTGGCGCAGCGGCTGCGCATCACACCGGCGGGTGTCACGGCCCTGGTGGCTCGCCTGGGCGGCGGCGGTTACGTCCAGAGCACCGCGGACCTGGAGGACCGCCGCCGCAAGCGCGTGACCATCACGCCGGCCGGACGCGCCGCGATGCGCGAGATGAACGGTTGGTGGCGCACCGCCCTGGGCGAGGTCTTCGGCCGCCTGCCGCCGGAGGACACGCGGGCGCTCGGTGGCGTGTTGCGGCGGCTGGCGGCTGTGCTGGAGGCGGATGATCCCTAGTACTGCCCTCCGCACTGGCAAGGCCTGGACCGGGATGGGGACTCATGAAGCGGCGAACCGGGCCTGCGCGTCCGTTCACGCCCTTTGCGGCCGCCGCTCCGACCGCT
>JAJYVM010000477.1 GCA_021792015.1 Bacillota bacterium
CCGGCCCCAGCCGAGGCCCGTCCCGCGCGACGGCCACCCGGCCCCCCGCCCGCGCCGCCACCCCGCCCCGGAGGAGGTCGTCCCCATGCCGGATGGCACCCGCGAGCCCCTGCGCGACACCGACCTGCTGGCCTTCGAGTTCGTCGGCGACCCGCAGCTCTCGCCCGACGGCCGCCAGGTCGCGTACACCCGCACGACCATCGACGCCAAGGACAACGCCTACCGCTCGCAGATCCACGTCGTGCCCGCCGACGGCGCATCCCCGCCCAAGGCTCTCACCGGGGGCCCCAAGCGCGACAGCCAGCCGCGCTACTCGCCCGACGGGCGGTACCTGGCGTTCATCTCCGACCGCGAGGCCGAGGCCGCGCCGAACGGAACGGCGGCGGCAGCCAAAAAGAACGGCGATGACGAGAGAAAGCTCGGCGCCCAGATCTACATTCTACCGCTGCAGGGCGGCGAGGCGCGCCGCATCACGGCCGTCCTGGACGGGCCCGGCGAGCTCGCGTGGTCGCCCGACTCGCGGCGCCTCGCCTTCACCGCGCGCATCAAGCCGGCCGGTCCCGAGCTGGCCGGGTCCGGGTCGGGATCCGGGTCCGCCACCGGCGCCGGCGACGCCACCCCCGCGCCCGACAGCCCCGAGGCCCTGTACGCCAAGCACAACAAGGACGTCCGCTACATCACCCGCGCCCAGTACCGGCTGGACGGCTTCGGCTGGTTCGAGGATCGCCATGCCCACGTCTTCACGGTGGACGTCGAGCAGGCCCTTACCGCACCGCTCTCCGACCTGCCCGCCCCCACCCAGGTCACCTCCGGCCCCTACGACCACCACGGCCCGGCCTGGTCGCCCGACGCCCGCCTGATCGCCGTCTCCGCCTGCCGCGCTCCGGACCCGGACATGGCCCGCTTCTCGGACATCTGGCTCTTCCCGGCCGACGGCAGCGCCGCCGGCGGCCCCGGCTACGACGCCCCCCGCGGCGGCAACCCCGGCGGCGGTCCCGGCGACCCCGCTCCCTCCGCCCGCCAGGGCGCCACCGCCACAGCCCAGCCCTTCCAGGTCACCGCCAGCGACGGCGGCTTCGACAGTCCCGCCTTCGCCCCGGACGGCCGCACCCTGGCCTGGCTCGGCCACACCCGCCCGAAGTCCTGGTATTCGGACTCCCGCATTTGGCTGGCCGACCTCGCCGCCGACGGCACCCCGGCCCCCGCCAGCATCCGCTGCCTGACGGCCGAGCACCCGCGCGCCTTCGGCGATCAGTCGATCACCGATATGCGCATGTCCGGCGGCGACCTCCGCCCCGTCTGGTCGCCCGACGGCCGCCACCTCTACATGCTCTCGTCCGACCGCGGCACCACGCACCTCTACCGCGTCGACGCCGCCACCGGCGAGGTCCGCCGCCTGACCTCGGGCGACATCGTCCTCTTCGACGCCAGCGTCAGCCCGGCGGCGGGCCGCGCCGCCTTCGCCGTGGCCCGCCCCGAAAACCCCAACGACATCTACGTCGCCGACCTGCCCGCGCCGGCGGCCGGCGCCGCCGCCTCCCAGGAGGGCCTGCCGGCCCTGGCCGACCCCACCCAACCCGGCGGCCTTCCCCTGACCCGCCTGACCCGGTGCAACGAGGACCTGCTGCGCACCCGCCAGGTCGTGCTGCCCGAGCGCTTCACGGCCAGCGCCGACGGCGGCCCCGCCCTCGACGGCTGGGCCTGGAAGCCGCTGAACGCCCAGGCCGGCCGGAGCTGCCCCACCGTCCTGGAGATCCACGGCGGCCCGATGGCGATGTACACGGGCACCTTCTTCATGGAGTTCCAGCTGCTGCTGGCCAGGGGCATCGGCGTCGTGATCACCAACCCCCGCGGGAGCCAGGGCTACGGCCAGGACTTCTGCGCCGGCATCCAGCACGACTGGGGCACCAACGACTACGCGGACATCATGGCCGCCCTGGATGCCGCCCTCGCCCGCTTCCCGTGGATCGACCGCGAGCGCCTGGGCGTCGCCGGCGGCTCATACGGCGGCTACATGAGCACCTGGATCATCGGCCACAGCCAGCGCTTCAAGGCCGCCTGCATCATGCGCCCGGTCACCAACACCTACAGCTTCTACGGCTCCTCGGACAGCGGCTTCCAGTGGGATGAGGTCTGGGGCCGCGACAAGCAGCCGTGGGAGAACCCGGCGGACTACGTGCGCCAGTCCCCCATCACGTACGCGGGCAACATGCGCACCCCGACCCTGATCATCCACAGCGAGCAGGACTACCGCTGCCTCATCGAGCAGTCCGAGCAGCTCTACGCCTCGCTGAAGAAGCAGGGCGTCGAGGTCGAGTTCCTGCGCTACCAGAACGAGAGCCACGGCCTGTCGCGCGGCGGCAAGCCCTGGCACCGGATCCACCGCCTGCGGGCGATCGCCGGCTGGTTCGCCGGCCACCTCTAGAAAAGGCGTTCGTGACGGGGCGCGCGTACGCGCGCCCCCGGAGCCATGGATGGCGGCGGGTCTGCGTGACGCAGTCATTCCGCAAGCAGCCCCAGGAGGAGTTGAGCGCATGCGCGTGCGCTGGTACGGCCAGTCCGCGTATCTCCTGACCGCTGGCGACAGGTCCGTCCTCATCGACCCGCCCCAGCCGAACCTGCCGTTCCCGCTGCCGGTGATGCGCGACATCCGCTGCGACCTGCTGCTGGTCACCCACGAGCACGGCGACCACAACGGCGTCGAGGCCGCCGCCGGCTCGCCGTTCACGGTCCGGTCCACGGCCGGCACCTACGACACCCCGCTGGGGAAGGTCGTGGCCGTCAACTCCGAGCACGACGACGTCGCCGGCACCCGGCGCGGACCCAACGCCATCATGGCGTTCGAGCTCGGCGGCGTGAGGGTCTGCCACCTCGGCGACCTCGGCCAGAGGGCGCTGCGCCCGGAGCAGGCGGCCGCCATCGGCCAGGTCGACCTGCTGTTCGCCCCCGTGGGCGGCGGCCCCACGATCGATGGCGCGCAGGCCAAGGCACTGGGCCAGGACCTGGGCGCGCGC
>JAJYVM010000478.1 GCA_021792015.1 Bacillota bacterium
TACGCCATGGCGTCATCCCTCCCGCCGGGGGGCTTCCCCGCCGCTGGAGGGATGGCCTGCCACGCAGGCGAAGGCGGAACCTCATGCCTGAGCTGCCATCGCGGGTCTGGCGCTTCATCGTGAGCTGGGGGCTCTCCCAGACCGGCGCCGGCTTCGTGTTCACCTTCAACTTCGTCTACCTGGCGCAGGCGCGCGCCCTCGGCCCCGCCGCCGCCGGCGCGGTGCTGGCGGCCGCCGCGGCGGCCGGCGCCCTGGTCCTGCCCCTCGGGGGCCTGCTGGCCGACCGCCTCGGCACCGATCGCGTCACGGCGGCGGCGCTGCTGCTGACCGCCTGCGGCTCGGTGGGCTTCACCGCCGTGCACGGCCCGGCGTCGGCCTTCATTGCGGCCATCCTCTTCGGCGCCGGCTGGGCGACCTCGTGGAACGGCATGGCGGCGGTGTTCGGCGGCGCCGTCCCCCCGGAGAAGCTCGACGGCGTCTTCGCCGTCAACAACGTGCTGCAGAACATGGGGTTCGGCATCGGGGCGGCCGCCGGCGGCCTGATCGCGCACGTGGCCGCGCCCAGTTCGTTCGCCCTGGGCTTCGTGGCCGACGCTGCCCTCCGTGTCGCCTTCGCCCTGGTCCTGCTGTCCGCCGGGGGCCTGGCGCGCGCGGCCCAGCCCCACCCCCGCCCGCCGCGCGGCCTCCTCGATCCGCGGCTCATCGGCCTGGCCGCCATCGCCACCCTGGTGGTCGCCGCCGGCTTCAGCCAGGTCACGTCGGCCTTCGCCGATTGGACGACGCTGGTCACGGGCTCGACGGCCCTGCTGGGCCTGGCCCTCGCCCTCAACACCCTGGTGATCGCGGTCCTGCAAATTCCGGTACTGCGGTGGGTGATGGCCGGCCGGCGCCGCATGCCGATGGCGGCGGCCGGCGCGGCGCTGTTCGCCGGCGCGTGGCTGCTGGCGCTGCTGGCCACCCCGGACGCCCTGCTGGCGTCGATGATGGTCTTCGGGCTGGGGGAGACGCTCTACGTGCCGGTGATGTCGGCGATGGTCAACGACCTGGCGCCCCAAGCCATGCGTGCGCGCTACAACGGCGTCTACAACCTCTCGAACCAGGTCGGCTCCATCGTCGGTCCGGCCGCCGCAGGCGCCGTCCTGGCCGGGGGGCATGCCGCCGCCCTGCTCGTGGGCCTCGCCGTGGCCTGTGCCCTGGGCGGGGCCGCCGCCCTGGCCATGCAGCCGCTGCTGGCCGGCATCGAAGGGGCGCGGGCGTAGGCCCGCGCCACTGCCCGCAGCCCCCGCAGCCCCCTGCGAGGCGCAGGGGCCTCCGCACCGGGCGGCCTTCGCAGGTCGACCCGTCGGCAGATGCGGCGCGTGCCGGCCACGAGCATCCCGCCTCCACATGAGCCAGTCTCGCCCATTTGTCGCCCATCATCACCGGAGGAGGCCCGCTGCGGCCGCTCCCGAATGTCGTCCTCATGCCCTCCTTCAGCCCCCGGATCTGGCGCCTGCTGGCCGGCTACGGCGCGACCCAGGTCGGGTCGGGCTTCGTCTACACGTACCTCTTCGTCTATCTCGCCCAGGCCCGCGGCCTCGGGCCCGCCGCCACCGGGGCCGTGTTCGCCGCCCTGGCGGCCGCCGGCGCCCTGGTCCTGCCCCTGGCCGGCTGGCTGGGCGACCGCATCGGTCCGGCGCGCGTGACCGCCGTCGCCCTGCTGCTGAGCGCGGCTGGCTCCGTCGACCTGGCGCTCGTCCACACCACTGCGGCCGCCTTCGCCGGCGCCGTGCTCTGGGGCGCGGGCCTGGCCACCACATGGAACGGCCTGGCCGCGATCTGGGGCGGCGCCGTACCCGAGGAGGAGCGCAGCGCCGTCTTCGCTACGAACAACGTCACGCAGAACATCGGCTGGGGCGTGGGCGGCGTGGTGGGCGCCCTGTTCGCGCACCTCGCCACGCCAGCCTCGTTCGTCCCCGGCTTCCTGGGCGATGCTGCGTTGCGCGCGGCCTTCGCCGCGCTCATCCTGGCCACTGGCACGGCGGCGGCGTCCCCGCGGCGCGGCCGCCTGCCGCCCGCCCCCCTCAGCCGGCCCCTGATCGCCCTGACGGCGCTGAGCACCCTGGTGATGGCCGCCGCATTCAGCCAGACCACGTCGGCCTTCCCCGCCTGGGCCACCCAGGCCACCGGCTCCACCGCCATCGTCGGCCTCGCCGTCGGCCTGGGGTGCCTCGCCATCGTGCTGGCGCAGTTCCCCGTGCTGCGGCTGCTGCAGGCGGCCGGGGCGCGGCGCATGCCGATGGCCGCCCTGGGCATGGCGCTGTTCGCTGCCGCGTGGGTGCTGGCGCTGCCGGGCGGCCGCGCCGGGCTGATCGCGTCGATGATCGTGTTCGGGCTGGGGGAGTGCTTCTACACGCCCGTGATGCTGGCCGCGGCGAACGACCTCGCGCCGGAGGGCGCCCGCGCCCGCTACAACGCCGTCTTCAACCTGTCGTACCAGATCGGCCCCGTCATCGGTCCGGCCGTGGCCGGCACCGTGCTGGCGGCGGGCGACGGCGCCACGCTCTTCGGGGGGTTGGCCGGGGCGTGCCTTCTGGCGGCGGCCGCCGCCCTGGTCATGGAGCGGGTCGGCGTCAGCCGCCTGTCGCGCTGACGCCAGGCACCGGGCAGCAGACGCCCGGCTTCACGCGGTGGGTCTTCATGTTGACGATGTAGCCGCAGGCATACGGGCGGGCCGGCGCCTTACAGGGCCCTGACGGCCCGCAACCGGACAGCGTGACGCCGAAGGCGGCGATCGCCAGAACGATCCACCGCCCTCCCCACGGCGCCGCTTCGGACCTCGACCAAAAGGGACGCGGGCGCAGGCCCGCGTCCTTCACGAATCGCCTTCGTTGTCCCACATGCCGCGCAGCTTCTCGTACGTGGGCGGGAACTGCGGCGTGTACCGCAAAAAGTGCGGCACCGGGTAGCGGACGCCGCCCGCGTGCGTGCCCTTCAGCCCCTCGATAAACGCGGGCATCTGCGCCCACGGG
>JAJYVM010000479.1 GCA_021792015.1 Bacillota bacterium
AGCGGGCGGCGGTGGGCCGTCGCCATCGCGTGGACCATCGCGCCGGGCATCTTCCTCACGGGCGTCGGCGGGGGGATCGTGTTCCCCATCCTGCCGCTGGTCGGCGCGCAGGCGGGGCTCTCGCTCGCCTTCATCGGCCTGATCCTGGCCGGCAACCGCATCGGGCGGGTGATCTGCAACCCCATCATCGGCGGCCTGGTCGACCGCTGCGGCGGCAAGCGCATGATGGTGCTGGGCCTTTTGGGCGAGGCGGGGGTGCTCGGCCTCTACTGGGTCGCCGTCGAGCACCGCGCGCTCCTGGGCGCGCTCTTTCTGATCGGGCGCCTGATCTACGGCCCGACATCCTCCATGGGCTTCGTCGGCGGGCAGACCCTCGGCCTCTTGGCCGGCGGATCCTCTCACCGCGGCGCGGCCTCCGGCGTCGTGCGCCTGGCCCTGGCCCTCAGCACGCCGGCCGGGCTGGTCCTCGGCGGGATCATCGCCGGGCTGTTCGGCAACGCGGCCGCCTTCGGGCCGGCCATGGTGGCGGCGCTCATCGGTGCCCTGGTGGCCTGGCGCACCGTGCCCGACCTGCGCGCCCCGGGCGGATCGACGCCGCGCCGGCTGCGCCAGGCGCTGGCCAGCCTTTCCGACCGGCGCATCGCCGGGATCGCCACCCTCAACCTGCTGAGCTCCTTTTCCGTGCTGGGCGTGCTGGTGGCCACGCTGGTGCTGCTGGTCGACAGCCGCCACATGAGCCTGCTTGGCCTGCCGGTCGAGGCGACATCGGGCCTGTTCCTGGCGTTCATGCTGGCCTTCGAGGCACTCGCCGCGCCGTTCGCGGGGCGCCTCGCCGACCGGCCGCGGGGCCGCGCCAGCACGGCCATCATCGGCCTCTGGCTCATGATTCCGGCCTTTGTGGGCGTGGCCTTCGCCCGCACCCCCAGCGTCCTGCTCCCGTCGCTGGCCCTGGCGGGCCTCGGCATGGGGACGCTGACGCTGCCCCTGCTGGCGCTGATGGGGGACCTGGTGCCGGCGGCGGCCCAGGGGAGCGGGGTCGGCACGCTGCAGCTGTTCGGCGACACGGGCGGCACCCTGGGCCCGATCCTGGGCACCGCCGCCCTGGCGGCCTTCGGCGCCGCGGTGCCGTATATCGGGACCGCGGTCGTGCTGGCGTGCGGCCTGCCGCTTGCGGCCTGGCTGGTGGCGGCCGAGCGCCGGGCGTCGCGCGCGGGCGGAGGATCGCTGCCCGCGCCCAGCGAAAGCATTTAGGGCCCCAGGAAGTTCGCGGCTGGAGGTGTCCCGGGCGGAGACGGACCTCGCGTACCGCCAGGCCATGGCCCGGGCGTGGGCCATCGCGCCGGGCGTCTTTCTGGCGGGCATCGGCGGCGGCATCGTGTTCCCCATCCTGCCGCTGGTCGGCCTGCGGGTCGGGCTCTCGCTCGCCTTCATCGGCCTGATCTTGGCCAGCAACCGGATCGGGCGCATCCTGTTCAACCCGGTGGCCGGCTCGCTGATCGACCGGTACGGCGGCAAGTCCATGATGGTGATCGGCCTGCTGATCGAGGTCGTCGTCATGGGCATGTACCTGCTCGGGGTGAGCGGCGGCAACCCCGGCACCATGTTCCTGCTGGGGCGCCTGCTGTGGGGACCGGGCTCGGCCCTGGCGTTCGTGGGTGGGCAGACCCTCGCCCTGCATGCCGCCGGTCCGGAGCTGCGCGGCCGCGTGACGGGCATCGTGCGGGCGGCGATGGGGCTCGGCACGCCGGCCGGCCTGGTGGTGGGCGGCGTGATCGCCGGTGTTTGGGGCGACCGCGCCGCGTTCGAGGTGGCGATGGTGGCCGCCCTCATCGCATCCGCCGTTGCCCTGCGCGTGGTGCCCGACCTGAAGGCCCCGCCCGGCCCGCGGCGGCCCTGGTCCGACATCGTGCGCGCGCTGGCCGACCGCCGCATCGCCGCGGTGGCCGGGCTCAACTTCATGGCCTTCTTCGCGGTGCAGGGCCTGGTGCTGGCCACGCTCGTCCTCGTCGTCGCCGCCCGCCACCTCACGCTGTTCGGCATGGCGCCGGAGACGGCGTCGGGCTTCTTCCTGGCGTTCATGCTATCGGCCAGCGCCGCCGTGACCCCCGTGGCCGGCCGCATGGCCGACCGTGGCCGCATGCGCGCCCAGACGGCGGGGATCGGGCTCTGCATCATGATCCCGGGGCTGCTGCTGCTGGCGGTCGCCAGCGACGCGGGCCGCCTGCTCGGGGCGCTCATTCTCATGGGCATCGGCTCGGGCTGCCTCAGCGTGCCTTTGCTGGCGCTGCTGGGGGACCTCGTGCCGCCGGAGATGCGGGGCAGCGCGGTCGGCGGCCTGCAGCTGTTCGGGGATACGGGCGGCACCATCGGCCCCATCCTGGGCACGGCCGCCCTCGGCGCCATCGGGCTGTCGGCCCCGTTCTTCATCGCCGCCGGCGTGCTGGCGCTGGGACTGCCGCTGGCGTGGTGGCTGCGGGGCGCCGAGCGGAGGGGCACGGCCACGGAGCTGCGGGTGGCGGTCGAGCACGCCCGATCGTGAGCCTTTGCGTGCGGCGGCGCTGGCGCCGCCGCATGGCCGCCCGCGCCCATGCGCGGATGCGGCCCGGTGGCATGGCGCGCCGCCCACAGCCTTCGCCCGAGGCTGGTGCCAATTCCGAGGCGAGGGTGGCGCGCGATGACCACGCGGGCCTTTCACCCTCAGGTGGAGGGGGCGCTGGCGCCGGCGCATGGCCGCCCGCGCCCATGCGCGGATGCGGCCCGATGGCATGGCGCGCCGCCCACAGCGTTCGCCCAAGGCAGCTCCTTCGAGCTATGACCACGCAGGCCTTTCAGGTTCAGACGGACGTGGATCTGGACGCGGCTGCCGCCTTCGAGCAGCTGGCCGGCGACCTGGCCACGGCGCTGGCGGACCGCGGCTTGCAGCTGGAGGCTGGCCCAGGGGGCGGCATCCTGCAGGGTGCCGCCCAGGCGGGCGCGGTGCGGAACCGGTGGCGTCCCGGCTG
>JAJYVM010000480.1 GCA_021792015.1 Bacillota bacterium
TGTGACACGCGCGCAGTAGGGCTCGCAAGCGTTTCAAGCCAGGCATCCGTCGAGCGCAACGCCAGGCTTCGCCGGACTGCCTCCTGGGTCACCGCGGAGAGATTCAAGCCTGCCTTCTTGGCTTCTGCCGCAAGATCGTCCGGCAGATACACGTTCAATCGAGTCACACCACACAATATACACACACATGCTGCCGTGCGTCGCACAAGCAGATCGGGTTACGGGCGGTGTCAGCCGAGCGCGCCGACGTCAACGCCGAGCTCGGCACCGAGACTGGCCTGGCCTGCCTCGGTGATGCGCACCACCCGTCGCTCGGCAGCCACCACCCAGCCCAGGTCGATGAGCCGCTTGAGCATGCCGGCGCCGAGGGCTCCGCCCAGGTGGGGGCGCTGCTCGCTCCAGTCCAGGCAGTAGCGGATGAGGGGGCGACCACTGGAGCCGCCGAGGTCGACCCCAAGACGACCGAGGCGCTCGTGGCCGTGGTCGGTCAGCACGTAGCGCCGGGCCCGGCCGGCGCCGACCACCGGGTCCGGCCCCGCCTCCGACTCAGGTTCGGGGCGGAGCAGGCCCTGGGCGACGAGCGCGTCCATCAGGGCCACCCCCAGTCGCCCGGCCAGGTGGTCGTAGCAGGTGCGGGCGGCTCGGATCGCCTGGGCGTGGGTCCCGGCGCGAAGAGAGCGGACCGGCCGGGCGGGGGCGAGGCGCGCAAGGGCCTCGACCGCCTCGGCGACCTGCGGGCCGGCCAGGCGGTAGTACCGGTTGCGCCCCGACGGCTCCACGTTCACCAAGCCGCCCTCGACCAAGCGGAGGAGGTGCCCGGAAAGCGTGGAGGGAGCCACCCCGGCCTCGGCGGCGAGGGTGGAAGCCGCCAGGGCCCGTCCGTCGGCGAGGGCGACGAGCACCGCGGCCCGAGCCGGCTCGCCCATCAAGGCGGCCACCGCTGCGATGTCGGCGTCCCCACGCACACCCACCAGCCTACGACCAGGACACTTCGGGCTGCACCGAAGGGTTTGTCCGCCAGGCTGTGAAGGTGGGGACAGACGGGATGAGCAGCGGCGTTCCACCGGCCAGCGGCGTCGGGGGATCAGGCCCGCACCGATCGGCGTGGCCACTCGTGGCCATCTGCGTCGGCTATTTCATGGTGATCCTCGACACCATGGTGGTCAACGTCGCCCTGCCGGCGCTGTCCCGGGGCCTGCACACGACGACCACCGGGCTGCAGTGGGTGGTCGACGCCTACAGCCTGGTCTTCGCCGCCCTGCTGCTGTCGGCCGGCGCCCTCGGGGACCGCCGCGGCGCCAAGGCGATCTTCCAGGCTGGCATCGCCCTGTTCGCGCTGGCCTCCCTCGCCTGCGGGCTGGCCCCTGACACCGGGGCGCTGATCGCCGCCCGGGCCGCCCAGGGGATCGGCGCCGCCCTCGCCGTGCCAGCGTCCCTGGCGCTGCTCCAAGCCGCCTACCCGGACCTGGGGTCCCGGCGGCGGGCGTTCGGGATCTGGGGCGGGGTGGCGGGCATCGCCGCGGGCACCGGGCCGGTGGTAGGCGGGGCGCTGGTGAGCGGGCTCGGCTGGCGCTCGGTGTTCTTCTTGAACGTGCCGGTCGGCGCGGCTGGCCTGGCCCTGGCCGCCCGGGTGCTCCCCGCCCCTGGTCGCCGGCCCCACGGCGTCGATCCCGCCGGGCAGCTGGCCGGCATCGCCGCGCTCGGCGGGTTGACCTTCGCTCTGATCGAGGCGGGCAGCGCCGGCTGGGGGGCGCCGGTTGTGCTCGGCGGCTTCGCCGTCTTCGCCGCCGGCGCGGCCGCCTTCGTCGCCATCGAGCACCGGGTCACCCGACCGATGCTGCCGCTGTCGCTGTTCTCCTCGGCCACATTCTCGGCGGGCTCCGCCGTGGGCCTGCTGATCAACCTCGGCTTCTACGGCGAGCTGTTCGTGATGAGCCTGTACCTGCAGCAACTGCGCGGGTTCACCCCGCTTCTCGCCGGCCTCGCGCTGGTCCCCGAGGCGGCCATGGCCGTCGTCGGCTCGACCGTCTCGGGGCGGGTGATGGCCCGCACCGGGCCGCGCCTGCCGATGCTGGTCGGCCTCAGCCTCGGTGCCGCCGGGCTGTTCGGCCTGCTCGTCGTGGGAGCGCACAGTGCCTACGGGCTGCTGGTGGCGCCGTTCATGGCCGTCGGGCTCGGCATGAGCCTGACCATGCCGGCGGCCACCGCTGCGGTCATGGAGGCTGCCCCGGCCGAGCGGGGCGGGCTCGCCTCGGGGACCGTCAACGCCGCCCGCCAGGTCGGCGGAGTCGTCGGGGTGGCCCTGCTCGGCAGTCTCGTCGCGCAGCGGACCAGCTTCATCCCTGGGCTGCACGCCGGCATGCTCAGCGCTGGGGCAGCCTTCCTCGCCGGGGCAGTACTGAGTGCGCTCGGCGTCGGGCGACGCCAGGTGTTGAGCGCCGCCCCGTCTCGCCCCCCGGGGGGGACGCGACCGCAGTGACCGGCTGACACCGCCGAACTGGCGACGTCCAGCCTGTCTCAGTTGACGATCGTCCCCCGGGCAGCCTGAATGGGATCGGTGTCTTGGGAGACGCTGTCGGCGCAGCTGATCTGACCGCGTCCCGCGTGAAGGGTCGGTCCGTAGGATCGCTGTCATGAACGCTCTCGAGGGATCGGACAGCGGTTTGTATGAAAAGGACGGTCGCTCGTGGCATGTCGGTAGCCAAGAGGACGTGCGCTGGATCCAGGAGGGGGTCACGAGGGACGCGAGGATCACGGGTGCTATCCCCGCCACGTTCGAGGCCTACGTCTCGATCGCGCTCTGCAAAGGAGTGGTTGACAACCGCACGCCGACCGACCCGGACTCGGCGGTCCTTGACGTTCTTCGCGCCCATACCAACCCGCAGCCTTGGTGGCTGGGATACCTGGAGACCGGTGCGAGCGATGTCGTCTTCGACGAGGCGCCACGGGTGCAGCTGTACTGGGGATGGAGATACGTGTTGGTGCTCGCCGGGCCGGAAC
>JAJYVM010000023.1 GCA_021792015.1 Bacillota bacterium
CTCCGGCACGAAGTTCTTCAGCGTGCCCACCACCGACTCCATCCGCGCCCCGACCAGCATGAGCCCGATGTCGATGATCGGCGCCCCGTAGCCCTCCAGCGAGTGCACCGCGATGTCCTCCCGCCGCGCCGACCGCCCCCCGACCGGGTCGTCGCCCGCCGCCGGCGGCACGCGGTGGATGCGCTTGTCCGCGGGCACATCGGGATCCAGCCACTGGCTGTTCTGCTCGAAGCCGTTGAAGATGAACGGCCGCCCCACGTGCCCATCCTGCACCAGCGCCAGCATGTAGCGCATGGCGGGCGCGTAGCGGAAGGTCAGCCCCACCTTGGTCTTGAGGCTCTTTTGCCGCGCGATGGCCGCCGCCCGCCACACATCCTCCGCCCGGTGCGCGACGGGCTTCTCGCACAGCACGTGCTTGCCCGCATCCAGCGCCGCAAATACGAGCGGGTCGTGCTCATCGCGCGTGCACACGTCGATGACGTCGATGTCGTCGCGCGCCAGCAGGTCGCGGTAGTCCGTCGTCACCGCCGGCACGCCGAACTCCTCCGCCCGCCGCTCCGCCAGGTCGCGGTGGAGGTCGCAGACGGCCATCACCCGGCACAGGGGCGACCGCACCCACCCGGGCAAGTGCGCGGACGCCGCCCAGCGACCGGCGCCGATCACCCCGACCCGCACCAACCCCACCACCCCCAATTCGTGCCGCGACCTGGAGCCACGGACGGCGGCAAGTTTGCGTGACGCATTTCGGCGATGATCGTTCCGATTCCAGGCCCCACCCCGGCAGCGCGGGCGCCTCCCGAGACACGGCGACCGTCGCTTGCCGGCCGGGGTCTGCGAACCCATATCAAGGAGGTGAGGCCCATCGCAGCCGCCGGCCGCGACAAATATCACATTTCTGCAAGGTTGGGCGGTTCTCCCGCAGCCGGCCACCATGCTACCCTGATCCACGGAGGTCGAGCCGTGCGTGGTGCCGTCGCGGCGGTCATCGCCGCGATCCTGTTCCTGGGGAGCATCGGAGCCGCCCGTGCCCACGCGGCCGCGGACAGCGGCGCGTTCATCGACCTGCCGGACGGCTACGCCCTCACCGTGCCCACCGGCTGGACCTTCAACGGCAGCCTGCTGCCGGACGTCGCGCGCTGGAACACCACCGACGCCTCAATCCGCGTCTACATGCAGCCGGTGGCCAGCCCGCAGGCGGCGGCGACCTACATCGGCTACAGCAACCGCTCGATCGACGAGCAGTGGAACGGCATCCAGCTGCAGGCCCTCACGCAGACGGGCAACACCTGGTTCCGGCAGTGGCTGCGCCCGGCCATGGCCGACATGCAGCCTGACATGCGCCAGTACGCCGAGTGGGACGAGCTCCTGACCCCCACCCAGGTCATGACGGTGATGGTCAACGCCACCACGGCGGCCTTCCCCTCCGCCTTCTCGACCGCCGAGCAGCTCTTTTACTCCATCCTTCCGGCGCCCATGGTGGGCACGAACACGTTCAACATCCCCCACACCGGCGCGCGCACGCCGCCCCTGCAGCCGGCGGCCGGCACGCCCCTGCAGTGGGGCCTCTACGTGCCGACGCTCAACCCGCAGGTGCCCGACCACCTGCAGGCCGTCCAGTCCGCCGAGGCCGCCATCGGCCACGGCGTCAGGGTCGTCATGGTGTATGTCGGCTTCGGCGAGCCCTTCCCGACGGCCCTGATCCAGCAGGCCGCCGCCTCCGGCCAGATCGTGGAGCTCACCCTGCAGTCCTGGGCCCCGGTCTCCAACTCCGGCCGCGCGACGCCCTACACCCACGGCACCTCCCGTGACGCGGCCATTCTGAATGGCCAGTACGACGCCTACCTGACGAAGTTCGCCCAGGCCGCTGCGGCCACCGGCCAGCCCTTCTTCCTGCGCCTGGACAACGAGATGAACGGCGACTGGGATCCCTGGAGCGCCTTCCAGTGGGGCAAGGACACCAGCATCTACATCGCCGAGTGGCGCCACATCTACGGCATCTTCCAGAACGCGGGCGCCACCAACGCCGTGTGGGTGTGGAACCCCAACAACAAGAACCTTCCGCCCTACCGCTGGAACGCCGCCGCCCTCTACTATCCGGGCGACGCCTACGTGGACTGGGTCGGCCTCACCTCCTACAACCTGGGCACCGGCCAGCCCGGCAGCACCTGGCAGTCCTTCAACCAGGGCTTCGCCGCCACCGACGCCCGCGACCAGCAGCTCTACCCGACCAAGCCGCTGCTCATCACCGAGTTCGCCAGCAACAACCAGGGCGGAAACAAGGTCGCCTGGATCCAGGACATGTTCGCCTCGCTGCCCAACTACCCGGCCATCCGCTACGCCGTCTGGTGGGACGCCAACCAGGGCAGCCTGCACTACGCCCTGAACGAGCCGCCGGCCGCCCTCACGGCCTTCAGCGCCGGCCTGAACGGCGTGACCGTCACGCCCACGCCGCCCGCGCCCTGAGCAGCGGGAATTGAGTCGTTCCACCCGCGGCCGCGGCCTCGGTCACGCCAATGCGGACAAGCCGCCGGAGCCGACCCAAGTTGGGGTCAGCTTCGCTCCTGTGCCGCGGGGGTGACGGACACGTAGTCGCTGGGCCGCTCTGCTGCGGCCCCGTTAAGCCCTTCGGCTTCGGACAGCGATGCGTCGGGACTGACGTCTCGTTTTTCTGTGTGGAGCAGGCTGCCTTGCGACATGTCACGGATCGCGCCGAGAACGTCGAGTAGTGGAAAGGTCCGCCTATCCTCGAGTTCCTTTGTGACATAGCGATCCTCCGCATCCGGCAGCCTGACCGGAGGTGGTACATGCGCGTCGGCAAGGAGAAAGGCGCGTACGAGATAGAAGGACTTGTAGAACAACTCCATAAAATGCGCATCATACGGTAACGGCAGGCGCACCAGATTCAAGTTGGTATCGAGGCGTGGGGACTCTTTGCTGGTCCGCATTGGGTAGATGCCGATTCTGAGGCCGCGCGCACCCTCCAAGTCGGCGGCGTTCACCTTGACAGTGGTACCCACCCACTTCTCGACGCGCCGGCTCCCGAGGAAGAGGTCGGCCTTCCACAGGCCGCGGATCGAGCGTGGCAGGTTGTCGCGTGCCTCCTGCCGGCGAAAGGCCCGGATGACCTGCGGAATGTACCGCCGCAGCTTGGGCGGCTGCCCGCGATTGCCAACGTACAGTCGCGACTCGTCGGAGAGCGCGTCTTGCACCGAGGCCAGGATTGGGATGACTCCCTCCTTCTCGGGGCCGAACAGAAGCGAATCCGCCCCGGTCGGAATGCCGCAGAACGTCTCAAGAACCTCGCTCACCAAGGGCCAGATAAGGCCGTCGCGGCGAGCGATCCCCTCGTGAACCGCGTATTCGAAGCAGATGCCGGTATCGCCATCGCCGTCCCGGTGCTCGCGGGCGAGATCGGCCAATGACCACGTTGCCACGCCACCAAGCCGTTCAAGTCGGTCCCTCTGGACCGAAAGGAGCGTGGCCTCCAGCACCGGCGCCACCATGGCGAACTTGGCGCGAACGGCATCGGTGACGGCCTCTCGCTGGATGCTGTGGAGGATCTTCACTTACAACGGCCCCTTCGAGATGCGTGATGCCATCATCCTCCAACAGCCCCTCGGACGGTAATCTCGTCTGGGAGGGAGGCTCGCGTCATCCTGACCCAGTGGCGGCTGCCCGGCTTCCCCGCCAGCCCGCGCTCGCTTCGCACGGCCAGCCCCCGCCGCGCGCATTCCGCCAACTCCGCTTCGGCGCTCACGCGCGGATCCAGCTCGAGCATCCGCGCCGCTACCCGGCCGCCATGGCCGCCAGCTCCGCGAAGACCTGGGCGCTGACGTGCGGCCCGTTCAGGAATCGCTCGACCGTGATGTTCTCGTTCGGCGCGTGGTTGTTCTCGTCCGCGTTCGCGTAGGGCACATCCAGCACGGACACCCCCAGCAGCCGCGGCCAGACCGCGTTGGGCAGGCTCCCGCCCGTGCAGGGCATGACGAGCGGCGCCACCCCGCGCACGGCCTCGATCGCACGCTTCACGGCCGGCAGCGCCGGGTGGGTGGGCGAGGTCCGGTGCGGCTGCATGGTGCCAAAGCCCCGCGCCAGCACCTCGACGCGCGGGTCGACACCCGCCACGTGCCGCCGCACCTTCGCCAGCACGTCCTCGCAATCCTGATCCGCCACCAGTCGGATATCGATGCGGCACTCCGCCGTGCCGGGGATGATGGTCTTGCTGCCCTGGCCCACATACCCCGAGGCAATGCCGCTGATGTTGAAGTACGGCTCCAGCATGATGCGGCGGTAGTACGTCTCTGCGTCCATGTCCACCCGCGGCAGCCCCATGGTCGCCCCCAGCGCCACCGGGTCGTAGTCCAGCTCCGCCATCATCGCCTTCTCCACGTCGCCCACCGGTCGCACCCCGTCATAGAACCCGGCGACCCTCACATGCCCGTCCGGGTCCACCATGCTGGCCAGCACGTGCACCAGCATCCACACGGGGTTGGGCGCCACCCCGCCCTTGTTGCCGGAGTGGTTGTCGCGGTCGGCCCCCCGCGCCACCAGCGTGATCCCCTGGATGCCGCGGTTGCCGAGGCTGATCACCGGCCGCCCGCTGGCGTGCAGCCCCCCGTCGCTGACATAGACGAGGTCCGCCCTGAGCCGCTCCGCGTGCCGCTCGATGAACCAGCCGAGGCTGCGCGAGCCCGACTCCTCCTCGCCCTCGAAGACGAAGCGGAGGTTGATCGGCACCCTGCCCGCCGCCTGCAGCCAGGCCTGCGCCGCCAGCACGTGGGCGATGAGCTGACCCTTGTTGTCGCCCGTCCCGCGCCCGTAAATGACCCCGTCGCGCACCGTCGGCGCAAAGGGCGGGCTCTTCCACAGCTCGAGCGGCTCGGGCGGCTGCACGTCATAGTGCCCGTAGCAGATGAGGGTGAAGGCCTTTGGGTCGCCGCAGTCCAGCCGCCCGAAGACGACGGGCTGGGTGGGTGTCGGCACGACCTCGGTCTCGATGCCGCGCGCACGCATGAGCCCGGCGAGCAGCTCGGCGCACTCCTTCACGCCCGTGTCCTGGGCGCTGATGCTGGGCTGGCGCAGCAGCGTGAAGAGCGTGTCCAGGCTGTCGCGCTCATGCTGATCGAGGTAGCGGTGCACGGCGGACGTATCCATACGCAGCCTCCTCGCGCATCGAATTCGTCGGGCGTGGCCGCTCAGGCCACGCCCCGGCCCGCAGACCCCGGCTCGGTGCGGGACCGACTGCTGCTTGCGGTCTTCACGCGCCGCGCAAAAGCGCGGCGACCAAATCCCGCGTGCTCGCCCCCGTGGCGCCGGCCCCGCCTCAGAACAGCTTACCGGGGTTCATGATCCCGGCCGGGTCGAAGACCGACTTGATGGACGCCATCAACGCCAGCGTGTCGCCGTGCTCCTGCGCCAGAAAGCGCCGCTTGCCGATGCCGACCCCGTGCTCGCCGGTGCACGTGCCGCCATGGCCGAGGGCGAAATCCACGATCTCCTGGTGGACCTGCTCGGCCACCTCCACCTCGGCCGCGTCGCGGTGGTCGACCATGAAGCCGGCGTGGTAGTTGCCATCGCCCACGTGACCCAGCACGGAGCCCTCGATCCCGTGGCGATCCATCGCCGCCCGGGCCTGGGCCAGCGCGGCCGGCAGCACCGAGAGCGGCACGCAGACGTCGGTGGAGAGCATCCCCTTGCCCGGGTGGGCGGCGGCCAGGGCCAGCGAGGCATGGTGGCGGGCCGCCCAGAGCCGGTCGCGGGCAGCCGGGTCCGACTCGCGCTCGAAGCTGAGGCAGCCGTGGCCGCGGGCCAGCGCCTCCGCGGTGCCCACATCCTCGGCCACGGCGGAGGCCCGGCCCGAGAACTCGAAGAACAGGGTGGGCTGGACTGGCCATCCCGTGCCCTCGTAAGCATTGACCGCGTCGATGGTCGGCGGGTCGACCAGCTCGCAGCGCCCAACCACGGCCCCGCTCTGCATCAGGGCGATGGCCGTGTTCGCGGCGGCGTCCAGGCTCGAGAAGGTCGCCCGCGCCGCCACGATGACCGGCGGCAGCGGATAGACGCGCAGGGTCACCTCGGTGAAGACGCCCAGGGTCCCCTCCGACCCCACCATCAACTGCGTCAGGTTATACCCGGCGGAGGTCTTGAACGACATGCTGCCGGTGCGGATCAGGCGGCCGTCCGGCAGGGCGACCTCCAGCGCCAGCACGTGCTGGCGCATCATCCCGTACCGGAGGGCGCTGGTGCCGCTGGCGTTGGTGCCGGTCATGCCCCCCAGGGAGGCGTCGGCCCCGGGGTCGATGGGAAAGAACAGCCCGTCCTCGCGCAGGCGCGCGTTCAGCTCCAGCCGCCTGACGCCGGGCTGCGCCCGCACCATGAAGTCCTGCGGCCGGACCTCCAGGATGGCGTTCATGCGTCCGAGGTCGAGGCTGATGCCGCCCTGGACGGGGATGACCTGGCCCTCGATGCTGCTGCCGGCCCCGAACGGCACGACGGGGATGCGACCCGCCGCCGCAAGGCGCAGAACCGCGCGGACCTCTTCCTTATCCTTGGGCCGCACGACGGCCGCCGGAGCGACGGGATTGTGGTAGCTGAAACCGTTGCCGTGGCGGAGCAGGTCGTCGGCAGCCGTCGACACCCCATCCGCACCCAGCAGCCGGCGGAGATCCTCGGCCAAACCCACGCGCAAACCCCCGGGCAGTGATTCGCCCGGGGGCCGGGCGGCGCCTCCTACAGGGAAACGGCCCGCTCGCAGCGGTCCAACCAGATGCTGACCGCGCGCTGACCACTGTCCACAAACCACTTGACCAATTCCCACTTGTAGTCCAGGTAGCGATGGCTGAGCCTGTTGCGCAACTGAGCCAGGCGAATCAGGTCCGGAACCTGGCTCTCGTCCGCCAGCCCGGCCGGTACGGTCGCCACCAGCACATCGCGGTAGGTCTCCGGCACCTCGGACCCAGCGGCCGCCAGCAGGATCTTGGCGATATCGATCGTGGCATTCGCCACGTTCTCGGCGATCCGCTCCACGTTGCGCCGACTCTTGGCGTTCGACTGATAGACGATCCAATTGAGATCGCCGTATTCGGCCAGGTCCGCCAGCTCGCCGCGCGCGAACTCGATGCGGACCATCACCCCAGACCGCTGCCCCGCCGTCAGCTTCATGCCTCGGACCCCTGCCGCGACCGTTCCCGCTCCGCCAGGAAGGTGCGGAGGAACTCGTCCCAGTCCTCAGCCTCGCGCCACTTCTCAAGCACCCACTCGAGCTCGGCCCGCTCATCGCGGGTCAGCAGCGCGATCCCGTTCGTCGCGGTCCGCACGAGCGGCGGCGTCGCGCGCTCGAGCAGCACCACCTCGACCGGCAGCCCGGTCCGGTCCTGCAGCGCATCGTTCAGCTCGAGCAGGCGGTCGACGCCGCACGGTTCGTCCATCCAAACCCCGACGTCGACATCGGAGTCGCGCCGTGCCCTGCCCGTGGCCACGGAACCGAACAGCCACGCGGAGCGCACGTCCGCCTCGGGCTGCAAGGCGGCCGTCATGACCGCGGCGACCCCGGAAGCGTCCGTGAGCGATGGTGGCGCGCAGCGAGCCATGACCGTCGCCCCCCCTGCGCCCAAGGTAGCACAGCTACCCAAGCGGGATGCTGATGAGCTCCAGCGGCAGGTAGGATCCGCCAGGCGGCGTCCAGTCGACCTCGCTGACCTTCCCCGGCTGCCAGGCGCCCACGACGAAGCCGATGCCCGCGTTGGTCGGCAGCACGTAGGACGGCGCCGCCACCACCTGGCCCTCGCTCTTCAGGGCGCCGTAGTAGCCCCCGCCCACCGGCACCGCGACCAGCAGGGTCGGCACGGACGGTTCCCCCACGATGCGGTAGATCAGCCCGTAGTTGCCGTTGTCGTTCACCCGCACCCCCGTGAGCTCGTCCCAGCCCGACAGGTACGGATCCTGGCGGCCGTCCCCGAGCAGCAGCATCTGCGGCTCGCTGGCCGAGGGGTGCAGGGTGATGACGCGCGTGGTGGTTCCGAAGGTGCCGCGCCCGGCGCCAGGCCCGCCCACCGTGGGCGGCAACCGGTGGGCGATGTACTCCGTCAGCGCGTTCTGCCACGACCGTACCGCCGCCACCGCCACGTGGACCGGCCCCGAGAGCGACAGCTCGTAGTCGCCGAGGATGGCGCCCCAGGGCGCGACGTAGCCGGCGCCGGGATCCAGCACCACGCCCTGTCCCGGCCCCAGGCTGCCGCTGGCGCCCGGCCACGGTCCGCCCAGCATGACCGCGGCCACCAGCTCCCCCTGGGCTTTGGGCCCGCCCGCCGTGTCCACCACGCGGCTCCGCACCTCGTACGAGACAGTCGTCCCGCCGTAGTTGTAGAGCAGCACCGACACCCGGGCGGGCGCCCCGCTGCCGTTGATGTGGTCATAGAAGACGCGCGTCGTCCCCGAGGCGGTCGCCTGCTCCAGCAGGGTCGGGCCATAGAACGTCTCGGCGTCGTCACTGACGACCAGGGTCGATCCGCCCAGGTCCTTCGTGGTGTGGGGAAGCCCCGGCAGGTTGGCGTAGCCCAGCCTGTGCAGGTCGAGCGGCGTCCCGGGCGCGCTGTGCGCCACGGCCTGCATCTGGATCAGGGTGGACACGGGCAGGTGCCAGGCTCCCAGCGATGCGACCTCCTGGGCGCTCAGGCTCGGCTCGGTGACGCTGGCACTCGGCGCCGACATGACGCCGTCCGCCCCCACGGCCCGGATCCGGTAGGTGTACGCGACCGCCCCATCCGCGCTGGAGTCCGGCCAGGCGGTGGCGCCCGTCCGCGCGACGGCCACCCAGCTCCCCGCGGGCGCCAGCCGGTCCACGACGTAACCGGCGACGCCGGGCACGGCGGACCACGCGACCCCGGCGTAGCCGGCGTTCGAGGTGAGGTAGAGCCCCGTCGGCGCCGGGGGCGGCGGCGCCGGAGGCAGCGGGTGGACCAGCGCGTACGCGCTCGCCATGAGCTGGGCGGCATCGGCCCGGTCGAGCGGCGCGTCCGGGCGGAAGGTACCGTTCGGGAACCCGCTGACGATGCCGGCCGTGACGGCCGCATCCACCGCCTGCGCGGCCCACGCCGGGATCGAGGCGGCGTCGCGGAAGGCGGGCGTCGGGCCCACCGGCGGCGGCAGGCGCAGGGCGCGCACGACCGCCGTCACCGCCTCCGCCCGCGTCACCGGCTGGGCGGGCTGAAAGCCGTGCCCCGTGCCCCGCATCCAGCCGGCCCCGACCACCGCACCGATGGCGGAAGCGTCCCAGCCGCCGGCGGGCACATCGCCGAAGGCGGCAATCCCCCCGGTCGCCGCGGGCGGGTCGAACGCCCGCTGCAGCATGACCGCCAGCGACGCCCGGGTCAGGGCCTGCCAGGGCTTGAACAGCGCGTCCGCCTCGCCCCGGATGATTCCGGCCGCCTCCAGGCGCATGACCTGGGTGGCGTCCCAGAGCCCGACGATGTCGCCGAAGATGGCCGGGCGCTCCGAGCTGGCCGCCACCCGCGCCCGGGGCGGTGCCACCACGGCCGCCGAGGCAGGCGGGACCAGCGCCCCCCGCGCGGCAAGCCCGGGCAGGACCGCGCCGCTGAGGCTGACGAGCATGGCTGCCGCTGCGAGAAAGGGAAGCTTCAAGGGCTGCGAATCACCTGGGGCGCACACTATCGGAGCCGCAAGGCCTTGTGCAGGGGGATTTGGGAAGTGTAAGCAAGGCGTAACCAAGCCCCGCGCATGGAAACGGCCCGCCGCCCGCTTGCGATCCCGACCGGCCGCGGCGCTGGGGCATCCACCATTGCCGGTCCCGTTGGCCAAAGGCGAACGGCCCGGCGCACGCCGGGCCGTCACGAATGCGCGGTTGGCAGGGGGTTCAGTCGGCGATGGCGCTCCGCAGGAACCGCGGCGCCCGCCAGGCCCGCGTCGCCTGCTCGAAGGCGTAGGCCAGCCGGATCAGCGCCGGCTCGCTCCAGGCCGTCCCGATGAAGCTGACGCTGATGGGTAGGTCGTGGTCGAATCCCGCCGGCACCGTCACGATGGGGTAGCCGGCCCGCGCCGAAGGGCTGGTGCTGCCGCCGTGGCCCACCTCGCCGCTGACCTGGTCGATGGGCACGGCCGGCGCGAAGCTCGGGCAGAACAGCGCGTCGAGGTGGTTCGCCGCCAGCGCCGCGTCGATGCCGCCCGTGCCGCCCAGCCAGCGGCTCTTCGCCAGGGCCTGCAGGTACGCGGGATCCGTCAGGGGACCGCGGGCCTCGGCCGTCAGGAAGTGCTCCTGGCCGAAGTGCCTGAGCTCTTCCGCCGCGTGCTCCTCGTTGAAGCGGATCACATCCGCCAGCGTCCGCACGGGCACACCGGTCCGCGTCGCCAGGTAGGCGTTGAGGTCGTGCTTGAACTCGTAGTAGAGCACGTCCAGCTCCGATGTGTCGCCCGGCCCCTCCGACCACCGCCCCTGCGACAGGGCCCACGCCTGGTCCGCCGTCGGCAGGTCGGCCGGGTCGACGATGACGGCACCGGCCTCGCGCAGGGCGGCGATGGCCTCCTCCCCCACGCGGTCGGCCTTGGCGCTGTACCCCCAAAAGGGCTTGCGGGCGATACCGATGCGCGCGCCCCGCAGCCCCTCGCGGTCGAGGAACGGCCGGTAGTCCGTATGGAAGCGCCCGTCGCTTGCCGCCGTCGCGCCGTCGCGGGGGTCCAGGCCCACCAGCGCCCCGAGCGCGGTCGCGGCATCGGCCACGGACCGCGCGTGCAGGCCCACGGTGTCCTGCGAGTGCGCCACGGGGATGACGCCCGCCCGGCTGGTGAGCCCCACGGTCGGCTTGATGCCCACGACCCCGCTGGCGGCCGACGGCCCGATGATCGACCCGTCCGTCTCCGTGCCGAGGGTGATGGCCGCAAACGCCGCGGCGGCCGCGGCGCCCGACCCCGCGCTGCTGCCGGAGGGCGAACGGTCGAGCACGTGCGGGTTGCGGCACTGCCCGCCCCGCGCGCTCCAGCCGCTGGCGCTGTGGCTGGAGCGGAAGTTGGCCCACTCGCTGAGGTTGGCCTTGCCGAGGATGACGGCCCCCGCCGCCCGCAGCCGCGCCGCGACGGTGGCGTCCCGGGCCGGCGCCGGCCCCACCAGGGCCAGCGAGCCCGCCGTCGTCATCATGCGGTCGGCCGTGTCGATGTTGTCCTTGATGAGCACGGGGATGCCGTGCATGGGCCCGCGCACCCTCCCGGCCCGCCGCTCGCGGTCCAGCGCCGCCGCGATGTCGCCGGCATCCGGGTTGAGCTCGATGACGGAATGCACGAGCGGGTCCCACGTGGCGATGCGCTGCAGGTACAGCTCGAGGAGGGCGCGGGCGGTCAGCTCGCCGGTCGCCATGGCCGCCTGCAGGTCGGCGATGCTCGTGGTCTCAAGCCTGTCCATGGGCCATGGGATTCCGCAGAGAAGCCGCCCGACCTGCCGTTCACGGGCCGGCCGAGGGCCGGCCGGGCGGCCCTCATCCCGGCCCACGACGCGGTTCCTGGGTCAGGTGAGCGCTGGCGCCCCCCGCGGCGGGCTTGGCCTCGGGTGGGGGGACGACACGCGGTCCGGGAAGGCCAGCGTCATTTTGACGGCGCGGATTCGCGTAGGCCGGCCGGCCTGCGCCGGCCGGCCCAAACCATGGTTCCCGGGCCCGGCACAGGAAGGGCCCGGCTCACGCCGGGCCCTTCCGCGCGGACAGGGAGACTGGGTGCGGCTAGCGACCGCCGCCCGAGGCGCCATGGACGCCGTAGATCTGCCCCTCCAGGGTCTGGGAGGGGCCATTGTTCTGATAGAGCCAGTAGCCGTACCCGTTCTGCACAAAGCCGTTGGTCACGGTCTGCGGATACGGGTACGCCTGCGCGGTGTTCGGGTCGAGCACCTCACCGATCGACCCGGACTGGGTGCCGGTCAGGAAGTCCCGCACGGTCTCCTGCCCGTTGAGGGCGGAGGGACCGACCAGGTTCCAGCCGCTGTCCAGCTCGAAGGTCGGCGCCGGGGACGTCGGTGACTGCGTGGCCTCCGTCATGGTCACCGTCACCGGCGAGCTGCCCGTGATGTACACCCAGAGGCCGTTCATGGGCACGTTGGGCACGTACACCTGGCCCTGCTGGCTGCCGCGATGGCCGTCCCAGTGCCACAGGGGCATCCAGTGACCGTTATCGAACGAGTAGGCCGCGCCGAGCGAGGCCCCGCCGTCCGACATCATGGCGTTCAGCAGCACCTGGCCGTCGGGACCTGGGCCCGCGCTGGTCGATGCGAGCACGAACGGGAAGGACAGCGTGTTCCAGCCGGGCTGGAGCACGCGGGTCACCACGACGCCTGTCGTGGCCGCCGTGTACGTGAACTGGGCGGAACCGGCGGCGCTCGTCCCGGCCGCCGTGGTCACGGTCACAGCGACCGTGCCGGCCGGCTCGGGCGGAGCGACCACGGTGAGGGACGTGCCGGAGGCATCGACCGCCACCTCTGAACCCTGCTGGGTTCCGAACATCACGGTGGTCGCGCCGGGCACGAACCCGCTGCCGCTCACCGTGACCAGGGTCTCACCGAGGGCCGGACCGGAGCTCGGGCTGATCGAGTTCACGGCCGGACCCACCGCGTTCGTCGAGGGCTCGACGGCGTTGGATGTGGCCGGGGAGCCGGCGCCAACCGCGTTGATCGCCGCCACCTGGAAGGTGTAGGTCACGCCGTTCGTGAGGCCGGTGACGGTGTAGCTCGTCCCGGTCCCCTGGAGGGTGATGGGCGCCCCGCCGCCGCTCGGCGTGATCAGGTAGCCCGTGATCGAGCTGCCGCCGTCATTGGCAGGGGCGGTCCAGGTCAGGGTGGCCGAGCCGTTGCCAGCCACGGCCGTCAGGCCCGTCGGGACGCCTGGGGCCGTCGAGCCGGGCAGGAAGGCCTCGACCATCACCGCGTTGGACGGGGCCGAGGGTGCGCTGGGGCCGACGACGTTGACGGCCTGGATGGTGAACGTGTACGAGACGCCGTCGCTGAGGCCGGCGACCGACGCCGAGCTGCCGCTCGGGCCGGCCACGGCGGTGAAGCCGCCGGGCGCCGACGTCACGAGATAGCCGGTGACCGGCTGACCGCCATCGGCGCTGACCGGGGTCGGGGTCCAGGTCACGGTCGCGCTGCCGATGCCAGCCGTGGCCGCGACGCCGGTCGGCGGCTGCGGCACCGTACTGCCGGGGTAGGCAGCCGGCGTGACGGCCGCCGAGGCGACCGAGGCCGGGCCGTAGCCGATCGCGTTCTCCGCGGTCACCGTGAACGTGTAGGAGATGCCGTTCTGCAGACCGGTCACGTACGCCGAGCTGGCGTCCGGTCCGGTCGTCGCCGTGTAGCCGCCGGGCGTGGACTGGACCAGGTAGTGGGTGATCGTGGTGTTCCCGCTATTGGAGGGCGGCGTCCAGAAGACGAGCGCCTGCCCGTCACCCGCCAGGGCGCTGACCGCCGTCGGCGCGCCGGGCACGGTCAGCCCGTTGCTGGGCGTCACCGCGTTGGAGAGGGCGGAGGCGGCGCTGGTTCCGGCCGAGTTGGTGGCCGTCACGCTGAACGTGTAGCTCACGCCGTCGGTCAGGCCGGTCACGGTCGCGCTGGTGCCTGTCGCGGGCGTTTGCTTGCCGCCTGGGAACGAGGTCACCGTGTATCCTGTGACGCTGGCGCCGCCATCCGTGGCCGGCGCATCCCAGCTCACCGTCGCCTGGCTGTCGCCGGGGACGGCCTGGACGTTGGTGGGGGCTGCCGGTGCCGTCAGCGGGCTCATGGGCGTCACGGCGTTGGAGGACGCCGAGGCCGGTCCGTTGCCCGCCGGATCCGTCGCCGTCACCGTGAAGGTGTACTGCGTGCCGTCCTGCAGGCCGGTGACGGTCGCCATGCCATAGACGGCGCCGTACACGGAGCTTGCGACCGTGGTCGTGATGCCGCTTGGGGCAGAGATCACCGTGTAGCTCGTCGGCGCGCCGCCGGTGCTCGGCGCCAGCCACTGCACGGTCGCCTGGCTGTCACCGGCCGTGGCCTTGATCGAGGTCGCCGCGCCCGGCACGGCGAGCCCCGGGAACGGGACCGGTGTCACCGCGTTGGAGGTGACGGAGGGACCGGCGCCGACGTTGTTGACCGCCTGCACGGTGAACGTATAGGACGTGCCGTTGGTCAGGCCAGACACCACCGCGCCCGTGGAGCTGCCGTTCACCTGGCCGGGCACGGCGCTGGGGATCGAGGTCACGACGTAGTGGAACCCGGTTCCGCCACCGCTTGAAGCCGGAGTCCAGGATAGGGTTGCCATGCCGTTGCCCGCCGTGGCGACCAGGTCGCTCACCGCGCCGGGCACCGTGGCGCTGCTCATCGGCGTCACGGCGTTGGAAGGATCGGAAGCCGGACCCGTCCCGTTGGCGTTGGTCGCCGTCACGGTGAATGTATACCGCGTGCCGTTGGCGAGTCCGGTAACCGTGGCGCTGCTCGTCGGCGCCAACACGGTCGTCGTGATGCCGCTCGGGTTCGAGGTGACGATGTAGGACTGCACGGAGCTTGCGTCCGTCGACGGCGCGCTCCAGGTGACAGTCGCCTGGCCGTCGCCGGCCGTCGCCACCACGTCTGTCGGGGCCGAGAGGCCGAAGTACTGGGTGCTGCTGGCGCTGGCCGCGAAGTTGCCGTCTCCGCTGTAGTACGCGGTGATGGTGTGGGTGGCCGCCGCCAGCTGGGAGGTCGTGAGCGAGGCCGTCGTGACGCCATTTTCGGTCGACACGGGTACCGTGCCGAGCGTCGTCGCGTCGTTGTCATCACGGAAGGTGACGTTCCCCGTCGGATTCGCCAGCGTCGTCGAGCCCGTGATGGTCGCCGTGAAGGTCACGTCCGTCGCGTAGATCTGGGGACTGGAGACGCTCACGGACGTCGACGCGAGGTCCACGATCTGGCTGAGGGACCCGCTGCTGCCCTGATACTGACCCGGGGTCCCGCCGAACGTGGCCGTGATCCCGTGCGTACCCACGCCCAAGGCGTTGGTCTGGATGCTGGCCTGGTGGCTGGTGGGATCGAGCGTTACCGTGCCCAAGGTCGTCGCGCCGTCCGCGAACGTGACGTTGCCGGTCAGGGGTGCCGAGCCGGCCGTCTGCGGCGTCACCGTCGCCGTGAGCGTGACCGACTGTCCGTAGGACGACGGATTTGCGCTCGAGGACAGATTGGTGGCCGTGGGCGTCTCCTGGACCGTGTACGAGATGGTCGCGGTGGCCGTTTGCCCGTCCTGGCTGATCGCTGTGACGCTGTATGCGAACGTGCCGAGATGGCTGGTATCCAGCCGGCCCGCTCCCGTCGTCGAGCCGTTGCTGTCTTTGCAGGACGTCAGGCCCGGCCCGCCCTGGCCCTCAGTGCAACTGAAGCTGGTGGGCACGTTCTGCCCGAGATCGTATGTGTTGCCCGAGGCCGGCGAGGTGATGGTCGCCGTGGGCGGGCCCGGGATCACGAAGGTCACGATGATGCTGCCGTCCCCCGAGCCGCTCTGCTGCCCGAACGAGACGGAGGAAGCGGTGTGATTGACCCAGCTCGAACCGCCGCCGCCGCCCGCGCCGCAGTCCGTTGAGCCGGCACCGGCGCCGAGTCCGCCGACCAGCCCGGTATCCGGGGGGCGAGCCGGGGTGGGTTGGTTCGGGGATGCGCGCCTCTGGCTTCGCAGGCGGGCCGGATCCAGCCCGCGGGATCAGGCCGTTCCGCCGTCTCCGTGCGCCTCCGCGCTGGCGATGAGCCCCCGCCCGTCCGCCGGCACGCCCGTTGCGCAGAGGACGCTCGGATCGAGGTCCAGGCCGTTCGGCGAGATGACCGTCACGCCACCGTCGTCCACACGGACACGCCGAAAGAACTCCCAATCAGCAAGCGGCGCGAAGCGGGGCCCGTTGCGCGAGACAAGATCTCCACGTCGTGGAAGGCTGAGAGCAGCGCGGCCTGATGCACCTCGATCCAGCGCTGCCCCGCCCGCACATCCCCTGGGGGCAACTCGCCCAGCGCCACCTCGCCGTCGAGCGAGAGGGGCACTTCACGACCAGCCCGTCGGAGGTGAACGGGCGGCAGCGGGTGGTCTGCCGCATCCAGATGCACGGGCCGGCTCGCGACCTGACCAGTCGACGGCCCGCGGCTTGGCCCCTGCCCGTTCGCTCCCAAGCGGCACTCAGATGGAAGCAGCGCGCCTCTGTCCATGACGGGCACCGGGCGCGCCGCTTCCAGCGGGCTCAGTCCGCGATCACGCTGCGCAGAAAACGCGGCGCCCGCCACGCGCGGGTGGCCTGCTCGAAGGCGTAGGCCAGCCGGATCAGGGTCGGCTCGCTCCAGGCGCGGCCGATGAAGCTCACGCCCACCGGCAGGTCGTGATCGAACCCGGCCGGCACCGTGATGATCGGGTAGCCAGCCTTGGCGGAGGGGCCGCTGCTGCCCCCGCGCCCGCGCTCGCCGTTGACCTGGTCGATCGGCACGGCGGGTCCGCCGGTCGGGCAGAAGAGGGCATCCAAGCGGTGCTCCTGCATCACGGCGTCGATGCCCTCGGCGCCGCCGAGGCGCCGGCTGCGCTCCAGGGCCTCCAGATACGCGGGCTCCGTGAGCGGGCCCTTGGCCTGGGCCGTGAGGAAGTGCTCCTGGCCGAAATGCTTGAGCTCCTGCGCTGCGTGCTCCTCGTTGAACCGGATGACGTCCGCCATCGTGCGCACGGGGACGCCCGTGCGCGTGGCCAGGTAGGCGTTGAGGTCGTGCTTGAACTCGTAATACATGACGGTGCGCTCCGACGGGTCCTCGCGCATGGCGTCGGCGGAGGGGAGGTCGGCCGGGTCCACGATGATGGCGCCGGCCTCGCGCAGGGCGGCGATGGCCTCCTCGGCGATGCGGTCGGCCTTCTCGCTGTTGCCCCAGTAGGGCTTGCGCGCGATGCCGATGCGCGCGCCGCGCAGGCCGTCGCGGTCCAGGAATTGGCGGTAGTCGGCATGGAAGTTGCCAGCGCTGGCGGCCGTGGCCGGGTCGCGCGGGTCGACGCCGACGAGGGCGCTCAGCACGGCAGCCGCGTCCGCCACGCAGCGGGCGTGGGGGCCGACCGTGTCCTGGGTGTGCGAGATGGGCACGACGCCGGCGCGGCTCGTCAGGCCCACGGTCGGCTTGATGCCGACGACGCCGTT
>JAJYVM010000024.1 GCA_021792015.1 Bacillota bacterium
CGGTGCTGCTCGAGCCACTCGTTGACGCACCCGCCTGATAGGTGAAGTAATCCGCCTGGGTCACGGCGCTCTGCCCGTCGGGCGAGATGACCTGGACGTAGACGGGTCCGTCCCCCCACCAGGCCTGGGGCGTCTTGACCTGCAGCGAGGTGCCGTCGGGCGACGCACTGACGATCTGCGCGGTGCCGAAGTCGCCGAACATGACGCTCGTCGCACCGGCGAGGCCGCTGCCGGTGAGCGTGACCGGATCCCCGCCCGTGTCGGAGCCGAAGGCCGGCGATAGGCCCTTGACCACGGGCGGCGCCGTGCTTGGCGTCGTCGTGCTCGGGGTCGTGGGGCTCGGCGCCAGCGGCGGGGTGGCGGCCGGGGCCGCCGCGACGGTCAGCGCTGCGAAGTTCGTCCACCCGTTGCCGCAGGTGTCACAGCCCGCCTCCACGTTCGCCGGACCGGGCTGAGCCCCCGCGGGAATCGGGAACGTCAGCGAGTAGCTGCCGTCGCCGCCGACGTTGGCCACGCCGACGTGCACACCGGCTGGATCGCAGCCGGCACAGTAGAGATACGCGCTCATGACGCTGCCGGGCAGGGCCTTGCCCGTCAGGGTGACGCGCTGGCCCGGCGCGGCCGAGGTCGGCGTGAACGTCCCGGACGGCGTGACCGGCTGCAGGCTGGCCGCCGGGACGACCGTGACGCGGTCGTGGCAGTTGAAGGCGCTGTTCAGCCCGGTGAAGTCGAGGTGGTAGAGGGTCAGGTAGACGTCGTAGGTGCCGTCGGGGAGGTTGGGCTGGACAGGCGTGACAGCCTTCACGCTGCCGTCCGGCTCCACCTGGACGGCGGTCGCCGAGATGTAGACGTTGGCCGCGGGCCGGGCGAAGGTCACGCCCACGGTGCCGCGCAGGTTGTACCCCGTGATGGTGATGGTCTGCGACCCGTTGTCCGCCACGGTCGACGGGCTGACGCCGGCCACCACCGGCGAGCCGTCGGTCGGCGCGGGCTGGGGGTCCGCCGCGCAGGTGGCCGCGTTCTCGGTGACGTTGAACGTGACCTGACCGTTGGCCGTGTCGCCGCTCTGGTCCGTGACGACCACTGGTAGGGTCACCTGCGCCGGGCCCCCGCTCGGCGTGCCATGGATCGTGCCGTCCGGATCGAGCGTCAGGCCGCGTGGCAGTGTCGCGGGCCCGTACGTCAGCGCCTCGCCCTGGGTGACGGCGGCCGCCTGGGTGCAGCCCGACACGCACACCTGACCCGGCGACCAGGTGAAGGGGCTGCCGTCGCCCCCAGTCGCCTGCAGCGTCTGGCTGTACGGCTGGCCGACGCTGGCGTCCGGCAGGGTCGTCGTCGTGACCGTGATGGTCTTTCCGGCATTGTAGGTGAACCGCGGGTCGTTGATGGTCTGCACGTACCCGTCCGCCCGCGTCCACTGGCTGGGCCTGTTCGGCCCCGCGGCGTTGATGATGGTCACGTGCACCGTCGTGCCGTTGGTCCCAGCCGGCGCGACGGCCGTGAGCTCGCTGTCGGATACCACCCTGAACTGGGCGCTGGCGGAGCCGAACGTCACCGACGTGGTGCTTCCAAGGCCCGAACCCGTGATGGTCACGTTGGTGCCGGCAGGTCCGGACTCGGGTGTGATGCCCAAGTTCTGCAACGCGTCGTCATAGGTGAAGACGTCCGCCTGCCCGGTCGCGCTCGTTCCCCCGGGCCCCTGCACCTGGACGTCGACGCTGCTTCCGGCGCCCTTGGCCGCCGGCGGGGCCGTCACCCGGATCTCGCTATCCGAGACCGCGGTGCCCTTGGCCGCCACCCCGCCGAACGTGACGGCTGTCGCACCCGTGAAGCCGCTGCCGGAGATCACCACAGGGGTACCCCCTGAGGCGTCGCCAAACACAGGGCGGAGTCCAGTCACCTTGGGCCGCCCGGGAACTGGGGCCGCGTCGAGGCCGGTCAGGATGCTGCGCACATCGGCCAGCACCCGGTCGTTTCCCGGCAGGGCCATGTGCGCCACATCGGAGCCCGTAACGAGGTAGTAGGTGAAGGCCCCGATGGGCGAGCTGGCCACGGGCACCGGACCGGCGCCCTGCGGCCCGGGATAGGCGGGCATCTGGCCGAGGAGCGCGCTGCCGAGCGGCACCGTGTCGTCCCCCGGCCCCAGGTGCACGTTGGCGTCGGTGATCATCTTGTTGGGATCGCAGACGGGCCAGGGCTGCCACCAGGGGCAGGTCTGCTTATGCTGCGAGATCTCGAGCCGGTCGATGGTGTCGTTGCCGCCGAGGCCGTCCAGCGAGATCGTTTCGTCGGCCGGGTGGTTGTATCCGGCGATCAGGTAGTTCGCCACCCCGTGCGTTTCGCCGTCGAACACCTGCGAGCGCCACTGCGTGATCTCGTCGTATTCCTGGGGGTTGTACGCCCGGATGGCGGCGTCCTGACCCGCGGCATCGCCGGCGACGATCTGCTCGTCGTTGAGGCTGGCCGTGAGAAAGCCCTCGGGATAGGCGGTGAAGTAGCTGGTGCTCGCCAACCCCGATGCCGTCGGCGATTGCGCGTACACCATGGGCCAGTTGGGCGCCAGGATCTGGCCCCAGCTGGGGTTCATGCCGGGGATGCCAAAGTTCCAGCCCACCGTCATGGCCTGCGTGACCCGCGGGGTGCCCAGCCAGGGGGTGGCGATGTCGATCAGGGCAGCGACCCTGCTCCCGCCCGTATAGGTGTTTCCGTTGCTGTCCTGGAACTGCCCGGCGATGTAGCTGCGCGCCACGAGACCGCCCAGGGAATGCGCGATGAGGATGACCTTGCTGGCTCCCGTGCTCTGCAGCACCTGCTGGACCCTCTGCGCGAGCAGGGCGCCATTGGCGCCGGGAGCATCGCGCCAGTCGTAGGGGAAGACGTTCAGCCATCCGTTGCCGCCCTGCACAAACTGGTCGTTCTCCGTGTAGCCCATGCAGTTGAGGAACGCGAGCAGGCTGTAGTAGACATCGCCACTCGCCCAGCCGGGCAGGCCCGGCCCCCAGTTCCCGCCCACATCGAGCCAGCGAAACATATCCCCCACGTAGATGCCGGGGACGATGTCGGTTCCGTCGGGGTTCTTCTTCAGGCGCAGCAAGTCGGAGTTGGGGTTCGGGGCCAGGGGCGGGATACCGTTGGTGGAGAGCTGGCCGGCGGAGAACCAGTAGAGCCAGTTGCCCTGATGAGTCAGTGTGTTCGGCCCCCAGAGGAAGCTGGCCGCCGTGCCGGGGACGACGATGACCGGATACTTGGTGAGCGGCGTGTGGGTCGGCCGCCCGTAAGGACCAGCCTGACACCCCAGCTCGTAGAGGCTGGAATAGGCTCCGGCAACCGGGCTGGCCTGCGGAAGGATCATCGAGGCCAATAAAGAGATCGCCAGCCAGAAGACCAGCATCCGTCCGAACCGGCGGCGGGCACGCCCGGCACTCATCGTTGATCCACTCCGACTAGCCACCGGTGGCGGCGGTAGTGACGGTCACGGTCTGCGTGGCGGCATCCCAGGAGACCTGGGCGCCAAGCTCCTCGCTGATGAAGCGAAGGGGGACCAGGGTTCGCCCGTTGACGATGGTGGGCGGCACGTCCAGGGTGGCAGCCGCGCCGTTAATCTGCGCCTGGGGGTTGTCGATCCAGATGTCGATCTGGGTGGTGCCTGCGGTGTAGGTGACTTCACGGGCCGCCGGATCCCACGCCACCTGGGCGCCCAGGAAGCCGGCCAGAAAGCGCAGCGGGACCATGGTGCGTCCGCTGATGATCTCCGGCGCCACGTCGATCGCCACGGACTGGCCGTTCTCCTGGGCGGTGGCGACGCCGATGACGAGCTGCAGTACCCCGGACCCATCCGGGGCGGAGGCTACGGCCGGCGGCGCCTGACTGGCTCCGGCACCCACTGTGGCCACCGCAGACTGCAGCACGTAATCAAAGGTCACGCCGTGGCTGCCCGCCTGCTGGGCGACGACGAAGGCAAAGCGACCCGCGTGGTCAAGGTCGAGCAGGGCGGTGCCCTGTGCGACGGAGACCACCGATGCCGTAGGCGGGGCCGAGAGCGTCCCGGAAGGAGGCACCGTCGCAAGGTCGCCGCTCAGCGTGGGGCTGCCGCTGCTGTCCTGCCCCAGTGTCAGATCCGCGTTGGCGCCGCCCGTCTGACCGGCCTCCAGGTCGAACGTCGTCGCGCCGCCGGCACCGCCGAGGCTGCCCGTGGCCGGCGTGGAGACCGGAAACGTCACGGCCTGCCTGCCGACCGTCAGGATGAGCACCTGGGCCGAGTCGGCTCGCGTGCCGGCGCCCGCCGCCAGGACAGCTACGGATACCAGGATCGCCAGGCCGATGGGCCGCACTGGCTCGTCCCCTTTACGGCGCCCCGTAGGTGATGGTCACCGTCTGAGTCGAGGAATCCCAACCGACCTGGGCCCCCAGGGCCTCGCTGATGAAACGGACCGGCACCATCGTCGAGCCGTCGACGATCACGGGCGGGGCATCCAGGGTGACGCTCCGGCCGTCGACGGTCGCCGTGGTGCCGCCGATGGTGACCGCCACGTCCGTCGAGCCGAGCTGGTAGCTGGCCGTGTGGCGCGTGCCATCCCACGACACCGTGGCACCAAGGGCCTGGCCGAGGAAGCGGAAGGGCACCATGGTGCGGTTGGCCGAGTCGATCTCAGCGGGGGCGATGAGCGACTCCGGTTGCCCGTTCACGGTCGCCGTCTGGCTTCCGATCTGCAGCGCGATGCTGACTGGGGAGGACCCGCTCTTGCTGCTGCTTGACTGGCTCTGCGCCTGGGTCTGCGGCTGCGAGCTCGACTGGCTGCCCTGGCCGCCGCACCCGGAACTCGTATTGAACGTCCAGTCCAGCTCGGTGAGCCCGGTGCTGGGGTTGGCGATGCCGTCCGAGGCCAGCGTCGGGCTCGTGATCATGATGTGGTACACCTGGCTGGGGTCGGTCTGCTGCATGGAGAAGGTCCAGATCCCCGGGCTGTTCTCCCCCTGCGGGTCGCCGTAGAGGGGGGTGTACCAGGGGTTGCCGCCGATCTCCCCGCTCTGGTTGACGGCCACGTTGCTCACGTCCGTCGGCGCGGCGATGGCCACGTTGAGGACAAGCGCCATGTTCGGCTGCGCCTGGGCCACGGTCTGGCCCTGCGCAGCCCCGAGCGCGGTGAGCTCGATCCCGACCTGCAGGGCCGCGTTGCCGTTGTCGGCGACCGTGATGCAATTGCCCGCGATCGGGTAGGCGCCCTGGGTCTGATTCGGACTCGGCGAGGATTGCGTGCCCTGGCTCTGGCCACTGGTGGCCGTGGCCGTGGTCGCGGCGCTCGGCGTGCTCTGCTGCTGCGTCTGGCCCTGGGTCGTCTGCGTGCCCTGGCTCTGACCACCGGTCGTGCCCGGCCCCTGCGTCGACGGGGCGCCCTGGTCCTGTGCGGCCGGAGGCGGCACCGTCGTCATGGCAGTCTGGATGGTGTAGGTGAAGTACACCGCCCGCGGCGTGGCGTTGGTGATCTGCGCCAGCACGTAGTTGCCGGCCGAGTCGAAGACCAGCAGGCTCTCCCCCGCCGTGACCGTCAGGGTCGCGCTGCTGGGCGCCGAGGCCAGGGTATCGCTCGGGGGAAGCTCCGCCAGGTCGCCCGTGAGCGTCGGGTTCCCGTTGGCGTCCTGGCCGATCTGGACATCCCCGAACATGCCTGCCTGCCCGGTCTCAAAGTCGAAGCCGAGGCTGGCGTAGCCACCCACGTCGCCGACGGCGCCCTTGTCGACGGCACCGCCAAAGCTGATTTGCAGGTTGCCGGCCGTGATGACCGTTGCCGAGGCCGCGTGGGCCGCGATTCCCGAACCGAGCACGCCCCAGGTCAAGATCCCCGCCACGACGGTGGCCACCAGCTTCCGCGGCAACTGCACCTTTCGCCCACCTCCGAATCCCGCAATGGACCGACCCTGCCCGGGCCCCGCAGACGCCGTCGCCACCCTTCGGGCCCTGACGGCGGCGTGCAAGCCAACCGGAAAGCGCGCATCGGACGACGACCCGGAAGATCGTAGCGAAGCCACCATTAGAGGACCGTTAGCGCGTCGAGGGCGGTGTGCGACGGGTTGCCGGGATCCCACGGCCAGCCCACAAGCCATCCAACAGCCGTGGACCACGGCCTGGGCGCCACGGCTTGGGCGCCACGGCGTGAGCGGCAGCCTATGTGGTCCACACCACATAAAGGGCCGACCGCCCATCCGGGCTCATTGTCGGGGTGGAACCCATTGCCGACGATGGGAATGTGAGACGGAAGGCGTCCGCTCAGGCCCCGCCTGCCATCGTCGGCGCGAAGGTCTCCATCCCGTCGCCTGGCAGCTTCTTTCGCCCGCTGCCGAGCGCGCTCGCCGCCTTCGCCGACACGCCCATCGTCCTCGTGTCCGCGCCCGCCGGCTTCGGCAAGACCTCGACCGCCGCCGCCTGGGCGCAGATCGAGCAGCGCCGGGGAGCGCGGGTCGCCTGGCTGCGGTGCGACGCCGCCGACGGCGTCCTCGCGGTGTTCGCTCAACACCTGGGGGCGGCCCTCGACCGGACCGTCCGCGGTCTGGTCCTGCTCCCACCCCTGGCCGACGAGCCGCCGGCTGCCCTGGCGAACCGCCTGGCCGCCATGCTCGAGCAGAGCGCGCTGCCCGTGCGCCTCGTCATCGACGACGTCCACGCCCTCCCCGCTGACTCCCCCGTATGGCCCGTGCTCACGGCCTTCGGCGACGTCGTTCCGGCCAACATGCGGCTGGTGCTCGCGGGCCGGGACGTGCATCTGCCTCTCCCCATCGCGCGCTGGCAGGGCACGGGCCGCCTTGCGCTGTGCGAATCCACCCAGCTGCGGCTTCCGGCCGATGCCGTGGCCGCGGTGCTGGCCGACCGCCTGGGCGCGCTCCCCTCCTCCGTGACCCGACGGGCCGCCGAGCTCACGGGCGGCTGGCCGATCCTGGTTGCGCTGCTGTCCGAGCGGTTGGCCCAGGTCCCCCGGACGGCCTGGGCGGAGGCGCTGTCCGGGGTGCCCCGGCTCGACGCGGTGGCGCAGTACTTCGGCTCCGAGGTGCTCGGGGCCATGGACGAACGCGAGCGCCGCTTCCTCCTCGTCACCTCGGTGATGCGCGTGCTCGACCCCGGCGCGGTGGCGGCGATCTGGCCCGATCCCGACGGGCGGCGGCTGCTGCAGCGCATGAGCGGCAGCGCCTTCTTCACGCCTCTGGACGGCGATGGGGCGCGCCTGCAGCACCACGCACTGTTCGAGAGCTTTCTGCGGGAGGAGGCCGAGCGCGAGCTCGGCCCGGAGGCGTTGCGCCGGATTCGCGTGGCGCTTGCCCGCCACGCAGCGGACGCCGGCGATCCCGAACGCGCCGTCGACCATGCCCTGGAGGCCGGAGAGTGGGCCCTGGCATCCAGCCTGCTGGCACGCATGTCTTACGCGCTGCTCTCCGAGGGCTCGCTCCGCGCGCTGGAGGAGCCGCTGAGCCGCCTCCCCGAGCGCGTTCGTGACAGCGATCCGTACGCGCGGCTGGTGGCAGCCCATGTCGCCGCCAGCCGCGGCGAGGGACTGACGGCGGCCGCCCATGCCGGCGCCGCCCTGCAGCAGGTGCTGGCCATCGGCGATGCGGACGGGGCGGTGGCGGCCATCACCCACCTCGCGGACGCCCTGCCCGGCTCAGAGGCCGAGCGACCGATCACAGGGCGGCTGACGGCGCATTCGGACCCGCGCGTCGCCGCCTGGGGTCGCCTCTGGGAGCTGAAGCTCGACATCGGCCGCATCCGGCCCGACGCCGTTCAGGCCGCCCTGCGCGACCTGGAGGCGATCGAGCCATCGCCCGACCTCATCGAGGAGGGGCGGCTCTTGGCGGGCTGGCTGCTCTACATGACGGGAGCCGTGCGGGAGATCCGCATCACGCCGGCCGCCTACGTCCGCGCCCTGGCTCGCCAGCGGTTCGATCCCTTCCCCGCCTACCTCTACACGGGCCGCTGGGACGAGCTGGCCGACCTGCTCGCCGCCGCCCGCGCCGTGGAGCCGCCGGCCTGGGCGGCGGGCCACGTCCGCCTCTGGCTCAACGTGCCGGAGGCCATCCTGGCCGTCCTGCACGGGGATCTCGGGCGGGCGGATGCGCTGCTGGAGGCCGTCGAGGGCGCCTACGGCGCTGGCGGCGGCGGCTTCGTGCGCCCGGAGTTCCTCTCCGTGTACCGCGCCATCCGTGCCGGTACCGCCCTGCGGGCCGGCCGGCGCGAGGAGGCCATCGACCTGCTGCGCGCCAATGTCCTGCTTCACGCCAACGACCCCGTGATGCGGCCGGTGGCCCGCCTTGACCTGGCCCAGGCCCATGCGCGCCTTGGGGATCTGGCCGAGGCACGGCGCCAGCTGCTGGATGGCCGCGTGCTGTCCGGCGATCGCGGCCTCCGTGGGCTCTACTACCGGCTGCTGGAGACCGCGATCCGTGACGGGCAGCCATGGACCGTGGTCGAGGAACTGCAGGATCTCGGCGCTTTCGGCTTTTTACCGCTCTATGACCCCGGCCCGCTCCGCCAGACACTGGCGGCCGCTCGCGCCGCCGGCAGAGTGCCCGAGCACCTGCGGGACACGGTGGATCAGGTGCTGGAGCTGTGCGCACGCGGCGATCCCAAGCTCCAGGCGCCACGCCGGCCGGCGCTGGTCATCCGTGCCTTCGGGGGGTTCGCCGCCGAGCGCGACGGCCGCCGGTTCCCCAGCCCGGGACCGCGGGTCGCCGAGCTGCTCGTCCGCCTCGTGCGGGCAGGCGGCCAACCCCTGCAGCGTGCGGAGCTGGCGGAGGCCATGTGGCCGGAGATCCCCCGCGACGTGCAGACCAACCGCATGCGGGTCACCCTGCACGCCCTGCGGCGCTGGCTCGCCGAGGCGGGTTGCGCCGAACGGCTGCGCGCGAGCCGCGGTGAGCTTGGCCTGGAACCCGGGGACTGGCTGGAGTGGGACCTCGGGGCCTGGCGCCAGGCCGTGCAGCTCCTGCGGAGGTCCGCCGCGCCCAGCCTTGCCGCCGCCCTGGCAGCCCTCCGCCTCTACCGTGGACCGCTGCTGCCGGAGGCCGACTTTCATGAAGCCTTCTATTATGAGCGCGCGCAGTGCGCGCTCGAGCATTCCGATCTGGCCCGGCGGGCCGCCGGCCTTGCGCCGGACGAAGCGCAGGCGCTTGAGATCCTCGAGGAGGCCGTCCGCGTCAATCCCGAGGACGAGCCGCTCGTCACGGCGCTCATCGGCCAACTGGTGAAGCAAGGCAACCGGGACCGCGCGCGCCTGGTCGCAGACGCCTGGACCCGGGCGGCGGGCACCCCTCTGCCGGATGGCCTCACATCGCTTCTCGGCCAGGGATCGCCCAAGAGGCGCAACCCACAGGACTGACGGTGCGGCGGCCGTCCAGGGCCGGGGGGCTGGGGCGGGGTGGCATGGCCTCCCCCTGGGACGCATGGCTTGACGGCCCAGTGCCCCCCAATGCGGTCCGGCCGCGGCCCGCCGAATGCGCATCGCATCCACCACGGGCGCTGCGCCTGCGACGGGGACCCGGCGGGCGCCGGCGACGGCACCTTCGTCCTGCACGTGGACTCCCCCTGTCGCCGTGCTGCGGCTGCTTGCCGGCCAGGCGCCCACCGCCACACCGTAGCCCACACTGCTTGGATGTCGTGACGGCCGGCGCGTACGCGCCGGCCGACCAACACCCGCATGCGGCGCCGGCCCCCGCTGGGGCTAGGCGTCGTACGCCCCTGTGCTGAAGTAGCGGTCGCCGCTGTCCGGGGCGATCGCCACCACGCGCTTGCCGGGGCCCAGCTCCGCGGCCAGGCGGCACGCGGCCACGACCGCGGCGCCGCTGCTCAGGCCGGCGAACACGCCCTCCTCGCGGGCCAGGCGCCGGGCCATCGTGCGCGCCTCCGCGTCCGTCACCTGCATGATGCGGTCGAATGCGGCGCGGTCGACGATCTGCGGCACGAAGCCGGGCCCCATGCCGGGGATGCCGTGGTGGCCGGGCTGGCCGCCCGACAGCACCGGCGAGGCGGCCGGCTCGGCGGCGACGACGGTCACGCCGGGCAGCAGCGCGTGCAGGGCGCTGCCGCAGCCGGTCACCGTGCCGCCCGTGCCGGCCGTGCAGACCAGGGCATCCAGCCGCCCGCCCGTCTGGCGCACGATCTCCGGGGCCGTGGTCTCGCGGTGGATCTGGGGATTGGCGAGGTTCTCGAACTGCATGGGCATGAAGGCGCCGGGCCGCTCGGCGAGGATGGCGCGCGCCCGGTCGATGGCGCCCTGCATGCCCTGGCCGGCCGGACCCAGCTCGACCTCGGCGCCGTACACCTTCAGGAAGGCCACGCGCTCGGGGTTGGCCTCGCCCGGCAGCACGATGATGAGGCGGTAGCCGCGGGCGGCGGCGACCATGGCGAGGCCGATGCCTGTGTTGCCGCTGGTCGGCTCGACGATGGTGGCGCCGGGCTTCAGGAGGCCCCGCCGCTCGGCGTCGCGGACCATCGACCAGGCGGTGCGGTCCTTGACGCTGCCGGCGGGGTTCATCCCCTCCAGCTTCAGGCACACCTCGGCCGCGCCAGGCGGCACGACCCGGTGCAGACGCAGCATCGGCGTCTCGCCGATGAGCTCCACGACGCTGTCCGCGATGCGTTCCGTTGTGATCCCCTCCTCGTACCGTCGCGCGCGCGGGGCGACCGCGCGCTTGCCCTTGGGCTATCCTGGGTGAGAAAGGCGGGAGCACCGATCAGCACCATCCACCTTGTCGGCGGGACCGCGTTCACGGCCGTGAACTTCGGGCTTGCCATCTGGGCCTGGCTCGCGTACCGGAGAAAGCGCCCCGCCGTGCCGGCCCGGTACTGGACCTGGCTGCGCGTCTCGGCAGGCCTGTTTGCTTTCGAGGTGCTGACCGGCCTGATCCTGCTTCTGATTGGATACCGCTTCCCGACCTGGCTGCACGCGATGTACGCCGCCTTCATCCTGGTGGCCGTGGGCGGGCAGGAGATGCTGCGGCCCGGGGCCAACCTGCGCCGCGTGCTCACGGAGTCGATGCCCAGCTTCAACGAGCCGTACTGGTTCGCCTGGCTGGCCCTGCTCAACGCCGTGTTCGGCCTGCGCCAGGTGATGACGGGCATCCTCGGGTTCTGAGGCGGGCGCGCCCCGCGCCGAGGTCTGAGGTCTGGCGGGGGGTGCCGCCGACGTATCCTCCGTCGGGGGGCCCGCTGCCGCGCTCCGCCGCCTGGTCACCGCCGCCGCCGTGCTCGCGCTCTTTGCCGCCGCCGCCTGGCTGCCGGGGACGGTGACCGCCCTACGCGGGGGCGGGACCGCCCTGCCGGCACTGGGGCCGGGGTCCGCCACTGCCACGGCCACCGCGCCGGGTGCGCCGGCGCCCGCCGGCCTGGCACCGGCCGCATCCCCGCCGGACATCGGCCGGGAACCCCTTCCCGTCCCCCGCGACATCCCGGCGCACGCCCCCGGTCCTGTGGCCGCCGTCAAGGACTATTTCTTCACCCTGTCCTGCGCGGCCGTGGTGCCCGAGGGCATGCCGGCCATGGGCTGCGGCGAGGCCGCCTTCCCCCGGGCCTACGCCTACCTCGACGGCGGCTGGCAGGCGCGCCTGCCGTTCGCCAAGTTCGTCGCCTCGTTCGCGGGCGTGCTGCACACGGACCTGCTCCTGGCCCTGGACGCGGGGCCTGTGGCCGGCAGCCCCAACGAGCGGCGCGTCTTCGCCGAGGTGCGGCGCATCGAGCAGGTCGGCCCGCGCCAGGTCGTGACCTTCTCGTCAGGGGTGTTCACGGTGGCGGCCGGGCGCACGGGCTGGCAGCTGGTGGAGGGGGCCCTGCGACCGGAGGACCTGGCGGCGCTGGCCTACGCCGGGCAGGACGTCGCCCGCGGCGATCCCCTGTCGGTGGCCCGCGTGGCCGCGGGCCTGCCCCCCGATTCCGGCGCCCCGGCCACGCTCAGGGCGCAGAGCGGCCCCACGGCGACGGTGCGGGTGCAGCTGCCAGGCGGCGTGACCGTCACGGCCCACCTCGTGCGGCTCGTGGACGGAACCTGGCAGTCGCTCTACACCGAGCGCGGCTGAGGGCATCCGGCGCGCGGCCCGCCCCGCGGCGGGCTCACTGGGCGACGGCGCCCTGGGTGAGGCCATAGAGGGCGATCCCCGCCAGCACAAGCCCGCCACCGGCCACGTCCGCGGCCGACGGGACCTGGCCCAGGATGCCCCACGCCAGAAGCGAGGCGCCGACGGGCTCGCCCAGCAGCGCCAGGGAGACGGCCGTCGCCGGCAGGTAGGCGAGCGACCAGTTGAAGACCGTGTGGCCGCCGATGGTCGGCACGAGGGCGAGGGCCACAAACAGCAGCCACTGCCGCGCCGGGTACGGCCAGAGCGGCGCGTGCAGCAGGAGCAGGGCCGGCACCAGCGCCAGGGCCGCGATGCCGTACACCACCGTCGCGTACGGCAGCACCGGCACGCGGCTGCGAAGGTTGCGGCCGACCAGGAGGTAGCCGGCGAAGGTCACGGCGCCGGCCAGGGCCAGCAGGTCCCCCGTCAGGCTCACCCCGCCCAGGCCGCCGCCCACGGCCAGGACGACGGTGCCCACGAGCGCGGTGGCGATGCCGGCCGCAGCCCGCCGGTCCAGGCGCTCGTGCCAGAGCAGGGCGCTCCCAGCCGCGACCCAGAGGGGGTGGGTGCTGACCAGCACCACGGAGATGGCCACCGAGGTCATGCCGAGGGATGCGATCCAGGTGAGAAAGTGCAGGCCCAGCAGGATCCCGGCCGCGACCACGGCCCACCGCCACGCGGGCGGCACCTCGGCGAACGGCCGGGTGCCGCGGGGCCAGGCCGGCAGGAAGATCAGCACGGTCAGGGCCAGGCGGTAAAAGGCCAGCACGGCCGCCGGCGCCGCGGAGAGTCGGACGAAGATGGCCGAGAAGGAGACGCAGACGAGCGACAGGGCCAGGCCCGCGCTCGCCCGCGCCCCTCCCAAGCACCGGGGAGGGCTGGGGTCCCCGCCTGCCGGGCTAGGCGTGATCGACCTGGGCCTGCCGCGCCGCGGCCGCCTCGGCCACCGCGTCGTCGCCGCGCAGCATCTCCAGCTGGCTCTCCAGCAGGCTGCGCACCTGGGCGCGGAAGGCGATCGTGCGCCGGCCCAGCTCGGCGAGGTGTTCCTCGGCTCGCTTGATCTCGGCGGCCTCGCGCTCCCGGGTCGCCTGCGCGCGCGCCTCCGCCTCCTGGACGATGAGCTCCGCCTCCTTGCGGGCGCTCTCCTTGACGGCGTCGGCCGTCTCCTGGGCGACGATCAGCGTGCTGTGCAGGGTCGTCTCCAGCTGCCGGTACTGATCGATGCGCTGCTGCAGCTCGGTCGCCTGGTCCTTGAGGGTCGCGTTCTCCTTCAGCAGGGCCTCGAAGTCCGCGACCACCTTGTCCAGGAAGTCGTCGACCTCGTCCTCGCGGTAGCCGCGCATGCCCTTGCGGAAGTCCTTGTTGTGGATGTCGAGCGGTGTCAGCACTTCTACCGCACTCCTCACGCCACGTCTGATTTCCGCGGCATGGCATTCGGTGCGGGGGCCAGGGACATCCTGCTGCGAAGGTGCGCGTCTTTTGGGGTTTGCGACACGAGCGCGCGCCAGGGACCTCATGGCGGCCTGGGCACGCTGGCCGGACGGGGGTCGTCTGCGGGTTGCGGCCGGGCCGGCGCCGGCCCGGCGCCGGCCCGGCTGAAAGCCCGCAACGGCAAGGCAGGCGAGGCCGAGGGTCAGCGGAACGGCGGGACCCCCGTCGACGGCCGCGAACACGGCCAGGGCCGCGAAGGCGGCGGCGGTCAGCAGGTGGGGCCAGGCGCGCCGGTCCAGGCGCACCAGGGCCAGGGCCGCCATGGCGTAGATCAGGCTCTCGGCCATGGCGCCCATGTCGACCAGGCCGATGAACCCGCCCGTGAGGGCGACGGCGAGGGCACCGAGGGCCGCACCGCCGGCGGTGCACCAGACGGCGGCGGACGGCACACCGCTCCGGGCCGAGACCCGGGCGAGCCGCGCCGGCAGCGCCCCGTCGCGCGCCAGGCCGAACAGCAGCCTGGAGGCCGCCCCCGTGCCCGCGTTGAAGGTCGTGGCGGACGCGGCCAGACACACGGCCAACATCCAGAGGACCCAACGCCGGCCGCCAAGGCCGTGCGCGAAGGCGATCTGCGGGGCGGCGCCGCCCAGGGGTGTGCCCAGGTGGCCGATGGCCGCCGCCAGCAGGGAGAACACGCCCGTCAGCAGGATGACCGAAAGCAGCAGCCCCCGGGGCACGGCATGGGGATCCACGGCCTCCTCGGCGCGGGGCGTGACCCACTCGAAGCCGACGAACAGGTACACGGAGGCGGCCACGGCCTGGGGCCAGGCGACCGCGTCCGCGGGCGCCTTTCCGGCGCCCGGATGCGCCAGCGCCACGACCCCCAGGGTACAGGCGGAGGCCAGCATCGTGCACGTCACGAGGTTCTGGAACCGGCCCGCCGCCTCCGCACCGCGCAGGTTGAGGGCCGTGGAGCCGAGGAGCAGCGCGCCGGCCCAGGCCGCGGCCGGCACCTGCGGCAGGACGGCCGATGCGGCCCGCGCCAGCACATAGGCCTCCGTGCCGAGGATCGCCACCATGACGAGGCCGTACAGCATCGTGACGGGCAGGGCGAGGGCATCGGGGAAGCCGGCGCGGAGGTAGCCGCGCAGCGCGTCCGCCGCCGGGTGGCGCCGGCTCAGCTCGGCGAAGACGTTGGCCACGGGCAGCACCAGGCAGCCCGCGATCAGGACGGCCAGCCAGGCATGGCGGCCGCCGGCCAGGGCCAGCACCTGGGCCAGGGCCAGAAACGACGAGGTGGCGAACGAGAAGCCGGCGCTGTTGGAGATGACGGTCGGCAGGCGCAGGACGCGGCGGAGTTGCTGACCCACTCGGGAAGGGTATGCGGCCGCCAGGGACGGCGGCTCCCGCGCGCCGCCGGGTACCCGCGGTGGCGCGCAGCGCCATGCGCCGTCAGGCGAGACGCGCAGCGGCTCGTAGGCGCAAGCGGGTGGCGGCGAGGCCCGCGTGATGCGGGCCGGTCGCGCCCTACGAGGGCTGCTGCCCCCGGCTCTCGCGCCCGCGCAGCAGCGACAGCACCAGGGCCAGGCCCAGGAAGACGATCGAGCCCACCAGCGCCGCATGCAGGCCGCGCACGAACGCGCTCGCCAGAGCGGCCTCCAGGCGGCTCGTGCCCACGAAGATGGCGAAGGCGGCCTGGCGCGGGATGGCGGTGGACGCGATCAGCAGGGCGACGGCGAAGCTCGTGACCATGCCCACGTTGCTCAGTGTGCGCAGCAGGCCCGAGGCGATGCCGTAGTCGCGCGGCGGGGCGTCCGCCATCACGGCGCTGCTGTTCGCCGGGAAGAAGAAGCCGGCGCCCGTGCCGTTGACCATGGCGGCGAGCACGATGACCCAGAGGGGGCTGGACACGGAGAGGGTCGAGTAGATCAGCACGCCGCAAACCTGGCCAAGCAGGCCGATCGAGGCCGGGATGCGGGCGCCGAGGCGGTCGGCGATGCGGCCGCTCCATGGGCCGATGAAGCCGCCGACCACGTAGCCGGGCACCAGCAGCAGCGAGGCCAGGAAGGGCGACAGGCCGCGCACGCCCTGCAGGTACATGATGACCAGGAAGAGGATGGCGAAGTTGCCCAGGGCCTGCAGGGACGCGGCAAAGACGGAAGCCGTCAGCACGCGGCGGCGCAGCAGGCGCAGGTCGAGGAGCGGCACGCGGGCAAAGCGCTCCCAGAGTACGAAGGCGGCGACCACGGCGAGGCCGCCGGCCACCATCTCCGCGATCGGGGCGGTGAAGCCGGCGCCGGTGGCGTTGGTGAGCCCGACAAGCAGGAGCAGAAGGCCCCCGCCGAGCAGGGCGATCCCGGGGAGATCCAGGCGGCTGGCCAGGCGCGGCGAGCGCTCGCGCAGCACGCGCAGGCCCAGGATCAGGGCCGCGACGCCGATGGGGAGGTTGATGAAGAAGATGAAGCGCCAGTTGATGAAGGTGATGATCAGGCCGCCGAGCAGGATGCCGAGGACGGCGCCCGTGTTGTAGCCGATGCTGGTCATGCCGTAGGCGCGGCCGCGCTCGGCGGCGGGGAAGGTGTCGGCGATGATGGCGCCGCTGTTGGAGGAGATCAGGGCGCCGCCGACGGCCTGGGCGATGCGGAAGGCGATCAGGGCGGTGCCGGTGGTGGCGAGGCCGCAGGCCACGGAGCCGGCGGTGAAGACGGCGAAGCCGACATTGTACATGCGCACGCGGCCGTACATGTCGCCGAAGCGGCCAACCTGGGTGGTGAGGACCGTCATCACCAGGAGGTAGGCCATGATCACCCAGATCATCGTCAGGAGGTCGCTGTGGAGGTCGCCCATCATGACGGGCATGGCCAACACGACGATCGTCGTGTCGATGGCGGCGATCATGACGCCCATCATGACGACGACGAGGGCGATGCGGCGGTAGCGGTCATCGGCGGCGGGCGGGCCGCTGGCGCTGCCAGGGCCGCCCGGGCTTTGGGGGTTGCCCGGGCCAGCGGCGCCGGCCGGAGCGCCGTCCGAGCCGGGCGGCGCGGGACGGGTCGTCTTGGTGGAGGCCGCTGCGCAGCACCCCTCGGCCTCAGTATACGTCGGGCGGGGCAGGGCCTCGGCTGCTCAGCCGCTGAGCCCGTCAGGCGATCAGCCCGTCAGGCGATCAGCCCGTCAGGCGATCACCCGCTCAGCCGATTCCGGCCAGCAGCTGCACCACGAGGTTGCCCACCACCTGCAGGAGCAGGAGCGCGATCAGGGGCGAGAAGTCGAACATGCCGACCGTCGGCACGACTCGGCGGATGGGGGCCACCAGCGGCTCCGTCAGCACGTCCAGCGTGCCGACGACGTCCTGGTAGAGGCGGTTATATCCGGACGGCCGGATGAAGGACAGGACCGCCCGAATGATGATCATCCACGTGAACACGGTCACCAGGGTCGAGACCGTCCGGATCAGGATCAGCATGATCACTTATCGCCGCCCAACTTCATCCCCACAGGCAGGCGCGCCTCGACGCCCTGGGGCAGGAACATCAGCATGCCGCTGCCGATGCGGTGCATCTCGCCGCTCAGGGCGTAGATGCTGCCCGACACGAAATTCACGACGCGCTGG